>JBFKDP010000017.1:0-24838 GCA_041619575.1 Litorivivens sp. | reverse complement strand
TGCAAAACCCTAATACTGATTTTTCTCGCCAGGCTAGTCTGCCATTGGCTCAGCGCAACCCTTTGCGTTTTTGGCAAATTGTTGCCGCACTCTTGGTAGTTTCTAACTTGATTACATTGGCTGTATTGTTCTGATGATCTAACACTCACCATTAGTGGGCGCAGTGCACCAAAATGGATGAGCCCCGATTTTTTATCTCGCCTCGAAATAGTGCGCGGCAGTAAAAGTCGCGCACTCGCGAAGCAAAAATTACCTCTCTTCGCCTGAAGCCCCCGTGTTTTCTGGCTTTTCAGCCTTGGCATGTTAGTTGCTTTTAGCCCTAGTGTATGACTACACAATTTTTAATTTTGGCTTACTAGGGGAATATAATGGTCGCACGGGTGGTAAGAAGTGCTGGTGTTTCAGCAAAACTGGCAGTTGTCGGACTGGGTTTGTCGCTTGGCGGCCTGGCAAGCACTGCGTATTCGGATAGTTTGACGCAAGCGCTCAGTGGGGGAACCGTTTCTGGTGATTTCCGCCTGCGTTACGAAAGCTCTGATCAAGATAACGCGGCAAAAGATGCGTCAGCATTGACCCTTCGAAGCCGACTAGCTTACACAACGCAAACTTATTCCAAGTTCAGTGCGACTATTGAATTTGAAGATGTGAGAATCGTCGGCGGCACTGACAGCTATTCCGTGCCTCCGGCAGGGTTCAAGACGGGCGAGTATTCAGTGATTGCCGACCCGGAAGTGAGTGAGCTCGATCAGGGCTTTGTACAGTACAAAGACTCCATGCTGACAGCAAAGTTGGGACGACAGGTTATCACCTACGATGGGCATCGTTTCGTCGGGCACGTGGGCTGGCGCCAAGACAGGCAGACCTTTGATGCCATGCGTATCGACCTTGCGCCGGTAGAGGGGCTGAAGCTCAGCTACAGCTACATCGATCAGCGCAACCGCATTTTTGCAGAGGCGGCAGATCAGGATGCCAAAGATCACTTGCTCAATCTGGCCTATGCGTCGCCAATCGGTAAGGTAGTGGTCTATAGCTACAATCTTGAAACTGATGATAGTACGGATAACTCGCTGGACACCGTCGGTGTCAGCCTGAATGGCGGTCAGAGCCTGGGTGAGGTGAAGGTGCTCTACGCACTGGAATTGGCAAAACAGGATTTCGAACTCGGAAGCGTCAAGCGCGATGCGGATTACAGCCTGATAGAAGTCGGTGCAGTGGTGTCGGGTATTACGGCCAAGCTGGGTGTTGAAACCCTCGGCTCGGACGATGGTCTTTTCGGCTTCAGCACACCCTTGGCGACTCTGCACAAATTTAATGGTTACGCCGACATTTTTCTGAAAACGCCTGCCACGGGGCTGGTCGATACCTACCTAAGCGTCAGCGGTAAATTACTTGGCGGTAAATGGGCCATTACCCAGCACCAGTTTGCTGCGGATGAAGATACTCCCACTCTGGATGACTATGGCTCTGAGCTGAACATTTCTTATGCGAAGAAATTTGGCAAGCACTACAACGCGGGCATCAAGTATGCGAGCTATAACGCGGACGATCTCGCGGCCGATACCGACAAGATCTGGGCCTGGGTTGGTCTGACTTTCTAGAGCTATAAGGCTGCCTGTGTGCAGGGCTCTTCTCAATTTTTGCTCGTCGGCCTACTCTGCAGGCCGATTTTCTATTTCAGGTGTGGCTTTGGGGTAAACGGATAGTGTGCATTGTCCAGCAGTGCTAACATGCCCGCAGTTCATGGCAAGTAGCTGATAATGCACATACATATACTCGGTATTTGTGGCACTTTCATGGGCGGGGTGGCGCTATTGGCCCGGGAACTGGGACATACTGTTACCGGCTCCGATGCCAATGTGTACCCCCCCATGAGTACTCAACTCGAAGAGCAGGGCATCGCGCTGATGGAGGGTTATCTTCCAGAGCACCTTGAGCCGGCACCTGATCTCGTTATTGTTGGTAACGCCTTGTCGCGGGGCAATCCTGCCATTGAGCACGTGTTGAATCGCGGTTTGCCCTACGTATCGGGCCCCCAGTGGCTGGGTGAGCAATTTCTGCAGGGGCGCTGGGTTTTGGCATGTGCTGGTACCCACGGTAAAACCACCACCAGCAGTATGTTGGCCTGGATTCTGGAAAACCTTGGTTACGAGCCGGGCTTCCTGATCGGAGGTGTGCCGGGTAATTTTGGCCTTTCCGCCCGCGCCGGTGGAGGTCGCTTTTTTGTTATTGAGGCGGATGAGTACGATACCGCCTTTTTTGATAAGCGATCAAAATTTGTTCACTACCGCCCACAGACTGCAGTGCTCAATAACCTTGAGTATGACCACGCCGATATATTTCCAGACCTATCTGCCATTCAGCGTCAGTTTCATCATCTAATTCGAACAGTGCCCGGCATTGGCCGTATCATATTGCCAGACAATGAAGCTGCGCTTGATGAAGTCTTGGCTCAAGGCTGCTGGAGTGAGCAGGCTCGCGTGGGTGAGAGCGTGGCTGCTGACTGGCGAGCTCAGGCGCTGACCCCTGATTTTTCCTCCATTCGCATTGAGCATCAGGGGCTTTGTGCCGACCTGCATTGGCCGCTGACGGGCCGCCACAATATGTACAATGCGCTGGCAGCAATTGCAGCGGCCAATCATGTGGGGGTGAAGCTGGCGGACGCGGTAACGGCGTTGTCTGAGTTTGCTGGCGTCAAGCGCAGGATGGAATTGCGTGGTACGCCGGGTGGGATCGCGGTGTATGACGATTTCGCCCATCATCCCACTGCAATTTCATCGACTTTGCACGGTTTACGTAAGAAGGTTGGAGAGGCTCGTATCTTTGCCGTCATCGAGCCGCGCTCCAATACCATGCGACTCGGCGAGCATCGGGCTGCACTCGCGCCGTCAACCGACCTCGCTGATGAGGTTCTGTGGTTTGCTCCGCCCAGTCTGGACTGGTCGCTGGACGATGTTATCGCCCAGTCACAGGCAAAGGCTGGTGTATTTGGCGATATCGACACGATTATTCGACGACTACAGTCGGTAGCGCGAGCGGGCGACCATATTGTCATTATGAGTAATGGCGGTTTCGGTGGCATACACGATAAATTGGTTGAGGCTTTGGCGGGTTGAGCGTGGAACGGACTAGGCGAGTTACCTTGGCAATGACGGGAGCATCTGGTGCCCCCTACGGTCTGCGGCTGCTCGAGTGTATGCTGGCCCAGGAAGTTGAAGTCCATTTTATGATTTCCAAAGCTGCGCTGATGGTGATGGCGATGGAAACTGAACTCGCCTTGCCGGATAAAACTGGCCCCCTGGCGAAAAAACTGCGCGAGCACTTTGGGGTCGATGAGCGTCGTTTGCGTGTATACGGTCGTGAAGAGTGGACTGCGCCGGTGGCTTCAGGATCCGGTGCGCCCGCTGCGATGGTTATCTGTCCCTGCAGTACAGGCACGCTGTCTGCAATTGCCACGGGTGCGAGTAACAACCTGATTGAACGCGCGGCGGATGTTGCGCTCAAAGAACGACGCCAGCTTATTGTGGTGCCTCGCGAGTCACCGCTGTCGAGTATTCATTTGCAGAATATGCTGACACTGAGTCAGGCGGGCGTCACCATCATGCCGGCAAGTCCAGGCTATTATCACAAGCCGGACAGTATCGATGATTTGGTGGATTTTATGGTGGCGCGGGTGCTGGATCACCTTGGGCTCGAACAAAATTTAATGCCGCGTTGGGGCGAGTAAAAGCGCCGCGGGCAACACAATAACAAAGGGGAGTTTGAATGGCTGCCAGGCTAATGTCCTTGTATGAAAAAGTAGTGATGCAGCGTCCGCTATTGGCGCTGGTGGCGGTATTGGCATTGATAGGGGGGCTGGCCAGCTACCTGCCCAACCTTAAGCTGGATGCTTCCTCGGACTCCTTGGTGCTTGAAGGGGACAATTCCCTCAAATTTTACCGTGAGATCAACAAGCGTTTTGCGACTGAAGAGTTTCTGTTGGTGGTTTACCGGCCGGACGGTGAGTTGATGTCGGATCACACCCTGAATGAACTGGCCAAGCTGCGTGATGAGCTGGCAGCGCTGCCGATGGTCTCGTCGGTGGTGTCAATCCTCGATGTGCCGCTGTTGGACAGCCCGCGGGTTGGGCTGACGCAAGTAGCGGCCGGCGAAATTCCGATGTTAAAGCACGACAGCACAGACCGGGAGCTTGCGCTTAAGGAGCTCTCCACTAGCCCGCTTTATAAATCGTTGTTGACCAGTCCGGACGGAACGACCACAGGGATACAGGTCAATATCAAGCGCGATGAAACTTATGCTCGCTTGCTGGAACAGCGTGAAAGTCTGAAAGAAAAACAGGCGGCTGAGGGCTTGAATGCGGTTGAAGAGCGCGAGCTGGAAGTAGCGGAGCAGCAATTTCAGAATTACCTGCCCAAAGCGCAGGCAGCCATGACTGAGTTGGTAGCGCAAACCCGTAGCATTCTCGACAAGTATCGCGACAGCGCCACCTTGTATCTCGGAGGCGTGCCGATGATTGCTGCGGATATGATCGCCTTTGTTCAAAGTGATCTAGTGGTGTTTGGCAGCGGAATACTCGCCTTTATTGTTGTGCTGCTGGTGGTTATCTTTCGCAGTGTAATCTGGACGCTTTTGCCCTTGGCTACCTGTCTGCTGTCGGCGCTGTTTATGTTGGGCTTGCTCAGTTTTCTCGATTGGCGCATGACAGTGATTTCCTCCAATTTTGTAGCGCTGCTGCTGATTATTACCCTTTCGATATCCATTCACCTGGTGGTGCGTTATCGGGAACTGGCGGCGGCCAACCATCATTGGGACCAGCGTCAGCTCGTGCATGAAACCGTGCGGGTTATGGCAAAGCCTTGTTTTTACACGGCGCTGACGACGCTCGTCGCCTTTATGTCTCTGGTGGTGAGTGGTATTCGTCCGGTGATTGATTTCGGCTGGATGATGACCATCGGGGTGAGCGTTGCGCTGGTGCTGACCTTTGTCGTGCTGCCCTGCGTGTTGCTGTTGATTAAAAATCCCATTCGCGTGGCCGATGCTGATAACAGCAAGGGCTTCACCCTTAAGTTTGCTGCGGTGGCAGAACATTACGCCGCTGCGATTGCTTTTGTGTCCGCAGGTTTGCTGGCGGGTAGCCTCTGGGGCATCAGCCAGCTTGAGGTAGAAAACCGCTTTATCGACTACTTTGATGAAAATACCGAGATCTATCAGGGTATGGAGATTATTGATGAAAAACTCGGTGGCACAATCCCCCTAGATATCATCATCAATGCGCCGGAAAAGTCAGAGGAGCCCTTGGCGGATTCTGAATTCAGCGATGATTTCGCCGATGACTTTGGCGGCGATTTTGAGGATGACTTCGGCGACGACTTTGGTTCTTCGTCATCCGCCCAGTCGTCACACTGGTTTACGATTGCCGGTCTGGAGCGCATCAAGTCTGTTCACGATTATGTAGACGGTCTGGATGAAACCGGCAAAGTGCTATCGCTGGCGACGCCCTATGAGCTCGTCAAGATGATTATGGGGAATGATATTGACGATCTCCAACTCGCGCTCGTGCAGCGCTCGCTGCCCGACGACATCAAGGACATTGTGGTTGCGCCCTACCTCGCACCGGAAACTGACCAGGCGCGCATCAGTGTGCGTGTTATGGAAACCAGCCACACCCTCAAGCGGGCCGAGCTTCTGAAAGAAGTGCGCAGCCATCTGGTTAACGAAATGGGCTTTGCCGAAGATCAGGTGCAGCTCACGGGTATGCTGGTGCTCTACAACAACATGTTGCAGAGCCTCTACCGTTCGCAGATTTTGACCCTGTCCGCTGTGTTTGTCGCAATTCTGGTCATGTTTCTGGTCTTGTTTCAATCACTCAAGCTGGCGCTGATTGCACTGGCCCCCAATTTGCTTGCGGCTGGCGCGGTGTTGGGTGGTATGGGACTGTTCGGTATTCCGCTGGATATGATGACTATTACCATTGCCGCCATAACCGTTGGCATTGGCGTGGACCACGCGATTCATTACGTGCATCGCTTTAGAACAGAATTTCCCAAAGATCGTGATTATCTGGCGACGATGTATCGCTGCCACGCCAGTATCGGCAAGGCCATGTACTACACCTCGGTCATCATCATTTTTGGCTTTTCGATTTTGGCCCTGTCCAATTTTACGCCCAGCATCTACTTTGGCCTGCTGACCGGGGCGGCTATGCTGGCGGCTTTGATGGGGTCAATGCTCCTGCTGCCACGTCTGATCATTTTCTTCAAACCACTGGGCAAATAAGAGGCCGGTTGTGAGTGAGCAGAATCTGGCCTTGTTTCCTCTTGGTACGGTGTTATTGCCGGGAGGGCGGCTATCATTGCAGATTTTTGAGCAGCGCTACCTCAGTATGGTTCGCAATGCGCTGAAGCAAGGTGATGATTTTGGAATCGTGCTGCTGACGTCGGGCGGTGAAGTCAACCGTGCCGGAGCAAAGACGCGCTTCAATGAGGTGGGGGTAACGGCACGTATCGTCGACTGGGATACCCTGCCGAACGGTTTGCTTGGCATCGTGGTTGAAGGACAGCAGCGTTTTTCAATCACTGACAGCGCACAGCAGGCGGACGGGCTGTGGCGCGCTGATGTGGACTTCTGGGAAGAGGAAGACCATATTGCGCTACCGGAAGATCGCTCCGACTGGATGGCTCTCCTGCAGCAGCTTGCAGAGCACCCTCATGTAAAGCGGTTGGGCGTAGAGGTCGAAACCGAGGATGCCTCCCTGCTAAGCAATCAGCTGGCGCAGCTCTTACCCATTCCTGAACAGGAGCGCTACGAGCTGCTGGTCCTGGACGACCCATTGGATCGCCTCGATGCCATTCATGAGCTTCTTTCCCAATACGACGACTGAAAATTCCACGCCAAGCACCCGGACACTGCTGTTTCCTGGCCACAGGCGAACGCAGGCCTGACGGTGGGTCTGCCTTACAGGTATAATGGTCGTTTGCAGCACACAATGTCAGATCCGAGATGTCAGAAGCGAATGTCAGAGCCGAAATGAATATTCTGGAATATATGACCGATATGGGCCGACGGGCGCGCGAGGCGTCCCGAGCAATGGCCGCTATTGGCACCGCCGAGAAAAATGCCGCCCTGCTGGCGATTGCCGACGCCATAGGCAATGCCCGCACCGCGATTGCCGATGCCAATGCCCGGGATATGGCCGCCGGCCGTAAGGCCGGTCTTGATGCGGCACTGCTGGATAGGCTTGAACTGACGCCGGCACGAATTGACGGCATGATTGAAGGCCTGCAACAGGTGGCAACACTGCCTGACCCCGTCGGTGAAATCAGCGAGCTCAAATATCGCCCCAGTGGTATCCAGGTCGGCAAAATGCGGGTGCCTCTGGGCGTCGTCGGCATTATTTACGAGTCGCGCCCCAATGTAACGGCGGAAGCGGCCAGCCTGTGCTTGAAGTCAGGCAATGCCGCTATTTTGCGTGGCGGCTCCGAGGCCATTCACTCGAATCAGGCTATTGCGGAATGTATTCGCATGGGTCTGACGGAGGCGGGTTTGCCTGAGTCGGCAGTGCAGGTCGTGGCCACTACCGATCGTGAGGCCGTCGGAGCATTGATTACCCTGCCTGAGTACGTTGACGTGGTTGTGCCCCGAGGTGGAAAAGGTCTCATCGAGCGCATTTCCCGCGATGCTACGGTCAGCGTGATCAAGCACCTTGATGGCGTCTGCCACGTTTATATTGATGACGAAGCGGATGCGGCCAAAGCGCTTGCTATTGCGCTGAATGCCAAGACCCATCGCTACGGCACCTGCAATACGATGGAAACACTGCTGGTGGCGAACAGTCGCGCCGCTGAATTGCTGCCTCTGATTGCAGGCCAAATGCAAGCCGCAGGGGTAGAGTTGCGCGGATGTGTACAGTCGCGGGCTGTGGTGGGCTCTATGACATCTGCTGATGACAGCGACTGGGCTGCCGAATACCTGGCTCCGATACTGGCGGTTAAGATCGTGGGTGGGTTGGATGAGGCAATTGAACACATCAACCGCTGGGGTTCGCAGCATACTGATGCAATTGTCACTGAAAACTACACACGGGCACGCCGATTCCTGCGTGAAGTGGATTCCAGCTCGGTGATGATCAATGCCTCTACGCGTTTTGCTGATGGCTTTGAGTACGGTTTGGGTGCCGAAATTGGTATTTCCACCGATAAGATTCACGCCAGGGGCCCGGTAGGGCTGGAAGGTCTGACCTCGCAGAAATACATCGTATTCGGCGACGGTCAGATCCGCCAATAGAGTGTCCTTGCCGGCGCTGGGCATTTTAGGCGGTACCTTTGACCCCGTTCATCTGGGGCATATTCAATCGGCCCGGGAGCTATGTGAGCGCTTGGCCCTGCCACGTTTGTTGCTGATGCCTTGCCATATGCCACCGCACCGTGACCGTCCGCAGACTCCCTCCCATCACAGACTCGCCATGGTGGAGCTGGCCGTGGCGCCCTGGTCACAACTCGGGGTCGATGGTCGAGAGCTTAAACGCTCTGGGCCTTCTTATACGGTGGATACTCTTCGCATGGTACGCAATGAGGCTGGGCCAGAATGCAGCTTGATTTTCGTTATGGGCAGCGATGCGTTTAACAAATTTCATTCCTGGCACAAGTGGGACGAACTGTTTACCTACGCCAATATTCTGGTCATGCATCGCGACGGCTACGCGCTGGAGCCTGCTCCAGAGGTGGCCCGCATGGCCGCTGATCGGGAACTGCCCGCGGAGAATCTCGTCCAGCAGGCAGCTGGCGCCTATGCCAGTATTGCCCTGGCGCCTTGGCCGCATTCGGCCACGGAAGTGCGAAACCACCTCGCCGCAGGTCGCAGTTTGCATGACTGTGTGCCCGCTGAGGTTGAACACTATATTGAACACCATAAACTGTACCGGGATTAACGGAGAAAACTGACCACACATGAAATCTGAGCAATTGGCTGAACTGGTCACCGCAGCACTGGATGACGTAAAGGCACGCGATACGGTTGTATTGGACGTGCGTAACATGACGGGCGTCACTGACTATATGGTGGTGAGCAGCGGTACCTCGAATCGCCACGTTAAATCCCTGGCCAACAATGTCGTTGATGAGGCCAAACAGCAAGGTATACGACCTATTGGCGTCGAGGGTGACACGGTAGGTGAGTGGGTGCTGGTGGATTTCGGTGATGTGGTTGTCCACGTGATGATGCCCGAGGCGCGAACCTTCTACGACATAGAACGGCTGTGGTCTGTGCCAGGCGCTGGCCCGGCGGGTCATGCGGATTAAATTGCTGGCGGTGGGTACCCGCATGCCGCGCTGGGTCGAAGACGGTGTGGCGGAATACCGCAAGCGTTTGCCTGCGGAGTTCAGCTTGGAAATACAGGAGATTGCGCTGGCAAAGCGTGGCAAAAACGCGGACATCCGCCGCGCGCGCCAGCAAGAAGGGGAGGCCCTGCTTAAGGCGGTCCCCAAAGATGACGTGCTGGTGGCGCTAGATGTGGAGGGAAAAGCTATCAGTACGGAGACGCTATCTCAAAAACTGAACGACTGGCATATGAATGGTCAAAACCTCAGTCTCCTGATTGGCGGCCCGGACGGGCTGGACGATGTTTGTCTGCAGCAGGCGCGACAGCGTTGGTCGCTGTCGGCCATGACCCTGCCGCACCCTCTGGTGCGTGTTCTGCTCGCTGAGCAGGTTTACCGTGCCTGGAGTATTCTCCAGGGTCACCCCTATCATCGCTAAAGAGTTGATCCAGAACCTATGGCGCAGCCGGTAGCACTCAAGGACCCGATCAGGGAGCGCAGGATTTATCGCAACCGTTTTCTTGTGGCGTCTGCGGTGATGACTGTGTGCCTAGGTGTGATCGTCGGGCGCTATTTTTACCTTCAGGTTGTCCAGCACGAAATCTATAAAACCCAGTCCGATCGCAACCGTATTCAACTGCAACCCATTGCCCCCAAACGCGGCCTTATTTTTGACCGTAACGGCGTGCTACTGGCTGAAAACATCCCAAGCTACAGTCTGGTTCTGATCAAAGAGCGGGTGCCCGATCTCGACGAAACGCTGCTCGCCTTGCGCGATCTCATTAGTATTGAAGATCGTGATATCGCCAAATTTCGCAAGCGCCTGCGGCACCGCAGGCCATATCAGGCTGTGCCATTGAAGTTTCGTCTGACGGAAGAGGAAATAGCGCGCCTAGCGGTCAACCGTTACCGCCTCCCCGGTGTTGATATAGACGCGCAGTTGGTACGCAACTATCCCCACGGTGAACTGCTTGCCCATGTACTGGGTTACGTTGGGCGTATCAACGAGCGTGAGATGGATGAAATTGACGTCGTTAATTACAGTGCCACCAACCATATCGGCAAGCTGGGTATCGAGCATTTTTATGAGCAGACCCTGCACGGTACGGTGGGGTACCAGAACGTTGAAACCAATGCCCGCGGGCGTGTCCTGCGCGTGTTGGAGCGACACGCGCCGGAGCCGGGAGCAGACCTTTACCTCAATATTGATGTCAATCTGCAGCGGGTCGCGCATCGGGTGCTGGGGGAAGAGCGCGGCGCCATTGTTGCCATTGACCCGAGTGATGGCGGGGTACTGGCTATGGTCAGTACGCCCAGCTATGACATCAACCTGTTTGTGAACGGTATCAGTAGTGCCGACTACAAACGGCTGCGGGAATCGCCCGACCTGCCGCTCTTTAACCGTACCTTGCAGGGGCAGTATCCACCGGGTTCAACGCTGAAACCGATCTTTGGTCTCGGCGGTCTCAACTATGGGGTGGTGACGCGTCGTACCAGTGTGCCAGACCCGGGCTGGTACAGCCTTGCCAACGATGATCGGATTTACCGAGACTGGAAAACCGGTGGGCATGGTCATCGGGTCGATCTCCATCAGGCCGTGGTGGAGTCCTGTGACGTTTATTTCTACGACCTCGCCTACAACATGGGGATCGACCGCATTCACGAATTCGGCAAGCGCTTTGGCTTAGGTGAGCGCACGGGTATCGACAGTGATAACGAACGCGCAGGCTTGCTGCCCTCGCGCGAGTGGAAACGCAGTGTTAAAGGCTTGCATTGGTTTCCCGGTGAGACAATCAATGTGGGTATCGGCCAGGGCTTTATGCTGACAACGCCCATGCAACTGGCCGTAGCAACAGCGGTGCTGGCGAACAAAGGGGTGCACAAAGTGCCGCGTATAGTGCGGACCATCAATGGTGAACCTGTCGACTCTCCCGTCAAACCCAAGGTCGAACTCAGTGATGAAAGCGATTGGGACTATATGCAGGCGGTGATGGAGGATGTTGTACACGGCACGAAAGGCACTGCGCGCAATATCAGCAATAACCTGGATTACCGTATTGCCGGTAAAACCGGTACCGCACAGGTCATTGGTATCGTGTCACACGCTGATTATGATCCAAGCCAGGTTGCCAAGCGGCAGCGCGATCACGCGCTTTTTGTCGGATTTGCGCCCGCAGACAAGCCCGCCATTGCACTTGCAGTCGTTGTTGAAAACGGTGAAGCCGGCGGCCGGGTAGCTGCGCCGATAGCGCGCAAGGTGTTTGACGCCTATCTGCGCCCCGATGCGATCAAACACATTGAACCCATCAAGCTTGAAAAGTTGCGGTTGCACCGCCCTGCGAATGGGGAGGAAGTGTGAGTCACTCGGACTTTATTCGTCAGCTGCCGCGTGATCATCATGAGCGCGATGTGGCGGGCAGCATTTTTCAGCGCCTGCGCATTGATTTACCGCTATTGATTCTGCTGCTAACGGTGACCAGCGCTGGCATGGTAATACTCTACAGCGCTAGCGATGGCAGTAGCGGCATGCTTTCAAGGCAGGGGCAATACTTGCTGGTGGGCTACTTTATGCTGTTTGTGGTGGCGCAAATCAATATCGAGAATCTTAAGCGCTTGGCACCTTTCGCCTATGTGGGTGGTGTCCTGATGTTATTGGGTGTGATGTTTTTTGGCGACGGTGCGAAGGGCGCGCAGCGCTGGCTGGAGGTTGGCGGATTTCGTTTTCAACCCTCGGAAGTCATGAAGCTAGTGGTGCCAATGACCTTGGCCTGGTACTACGCGGTGCGTCCTCTGCCACCGCGCATCCAGTATATTGTTGTTGGCCTGGTTTTGCTGCTGATCCCGGCGGTATTGATCGCGCGTCAGCCGGACCTTGGCACAGCCATTATTATCGGCTCTTCCGGTGCCTTTGTACTGTTTCTGGCGGGGCTGGGCTGGCATATAATTGCGCTGGGTTTTGGTGTCATTCTATTGGCTGCCTACCCGATTTGGGTCTATCTGCTGCACGATTATCAGCGTGGCAGAATTCTGACCATGCTGAACCCCGAGCTGGATAAGTTGGGGGCTGGCTGGAATATCATTCAGTCACAGACGGCGATCGGCTCCGGGGGCGTGGAAGGCAAGGGTTGGTTGCTTGGGACTCAGTCCCACTTGGATTTTCTCCCTGAAAGTCACACCGATTTTATTGTTGCCGTGCTGGCGGAAGAATTTGGTTTGCGCGGCGTGCTGATGTTGCTCTTGTTATACATTCTTCTCATTCTTCGCGGCGCTTGGATTGGCATTACTGCCAAACACAGCTTTGGCCGACTGCTGGCTGGCAGTATTACCCTTACGTTTTTTGTTTATGTCTTTGTGAATATGGGAATGGTGTCAGGATTACTGCCGGTGGTTGGTGTACCCTTGCCGCTAGTCAGCCAGGGTGGCACCTCCATGGTGACGCTGCTGATAGGATTTGGCATGCTGATGAGCATTCGCGCAGACGAGCGCTTTATACACCAGTAAGCGCTTAGAGACAGAAACAAGCTGGGACTAGTCCCAAACCAATGTACTGATAATGAAAGGTAACAGACGATAATGCTCAAAACTCTGAGACGCTTTGCCGCAGTGCTGACACTCGCGGGTTTTTTGGTGCCTGGAAACGCATGGGCCAGTTATCTGGACAATGAAGCCGCGCAGCAGTTTGCGGCCAAAATGGCCAGCGAACACGGCTTTGACCGCGCCTGGATTAATGATTTGCTGGCACAGGCTGAGCGTAAGCAATCGATCCTGGATGCCATTTCCAGGCCCGCTGAGCGCACATTGGAGTGGAAGGATTATCGTAAAATCTTCATTCAGGAGTCGCGCATCGAGCAAGGTGTCGCCTTTTGGAAAGAACACAGAGCGACCTTGGAGCGCGCCGAAAAGCAGTATGGCGTGCCTCCCCATATCATCACGGCCATTATTGGTGTTGAAACCCGCTATGGCCGCCATATGGGCAATTACCGGGTGTTGGATGCACTGGCGACGCTCGGCTTTGACTACCCCAAGCGCGGCAAGTTTTTCAGTCGCCAGCTTGAAGAGTTTCTATTGATGACGCGTGAGCAGGGCCTGAACCCACTGACCATGACAGGTTCCTATGCAGGTGCAATGGGCTTTGGCCAGTTTATTCCAAGCAGCTACCGCAGCTTTGCAGTGGACTTCGATGGGGACGGGGTTGCGGATATCGTTAACAACCCGGTCGATGCGATTGGCAGTGTTGCCAATTATTTCAGCGAACATCATTGGCGTCAGGGCGAGCTGGTGGCCGTGACTGCCGCCGTGGATGCCGGCCATGACAAGGCGGTGTTTGACGCTGGGCTCAAGCCTAAGTGGAATGTTGCCGAGTTGATTGCCAAGGGCGTGACGCCCTATACCGAGCTGGACGGCAGTGCCAAGGCAAGCGCCTTCCGCTTTTTGGGTGAGCAAGGTGAAGAGCACTGGCTGGGTCTGCACAATTTTTATGTGATCACCCGTTACAACCACAGCTCAATGTATGCGATGGCGGTTTACCAGCTCAGTCAACTGGTGGAGCAGCGCTACGCACAATGATGAGCCGACCCGATTTGCGCTGGTGCATTCTGTTTGTCGCTGTACTCTCGGGCTGTTCCTGGTTGGGCAGTCCTCCTTTGACATCGGGCTCCGGCTCCGCCTCGCCCACGGCGCGCGATGGCGCCCCCAAACGTCAACTCGATGCTGATACGATTGCCGATGCAGTGCCTCGACACGAGGTGATCACTGCCCGCGGTAATGTCAGCCCTTATGTCGTCTTTGGCAAACGCTACGAGCTGATGACTGACTATCGCGGCTATCGGGAACGCGGCATCGCATCCTGGTATGGCACCAAATTCCACGGCAAATTGACGTCGAATGGTGAAGTTTACGATTTGTACAAAATGACAGCGGCCCACAAAACTCTGCCGATACCGGTCTATGTCAAAGTAACTAATCTGGACAATGGCCGTACGGCCATTGTCCGGGTTAATGATCGCGGGCCATTTCACGGCGATCGGGTGATCGACCTGTCCTACGCAGCTGCGGTCAAACTGGGGTATGCAGACAAAGGCACGGCCCGAGTGGAAATCGAGCTCATTGATCTGGATAATAAGCGCACAACCGCGGGCTCAAAGCCGGTCGTCAGCCCTCGCTACTACTTGCAAGTTGGCGCCTTTCAGGTAAAGGGTGCTGCGCTGCAACTGCAGTCGGAGCTGGCCGGGCAGCATGAACTGCCAGTCCATGTCAGCCTTAGTGAGGGGAGCCCCGCCTACCACCGTGTGCGTGTGGGGCCCTTTACGGATTACCTGGAAGCGGAGCGAGTGCGGCGTGCGCTACATAGCAACAACTACGGCCTGGCCTCAATCGTCACTGAGAGCGGCAGACCCTAACCAGACTTAACGGGAAACCATGTTTTATACAAAAGCTTTTACTGCCTTTGCGCTACTTTTCATTACGCTCCACGTCGCGGCCCAGCCGGCACTGATTCCCGCAGCGCCAAAGTTGTCGGCAAAGTCGTGGATTCTGCTGGACGCGAACAGCGGCGAAGTCATCACCGAACATAATGCTGATGAGCGACTGCCGCCGGCGAGTCTGACCAAATTGATGACCAGCTATGTCGTGTCCTACTGGCTGGAAAATGGACAGATTCAAAACGAAGACCTGGTAACGATCAGTAATAACGCCTGGGCACAGAACCCGATTTTCAAGGGTTCCTCGCTGATGTGGATTGAGGTAGGCAAACAGGTGACCTTGGGCGACTTGCACCTGGGTGTTGTAGTTTCATCGGGTAATGATGCCAGTGTGGCTGTTGCCGAATATATTGCGGGCAGTGAGCCGGCATTTGCCGAGGTCATGAATCAACACGCCCACCAGCTGGGCATGCGTAATTCGCACTTCGTGAACTCCCACGGGCTGCCGCATGATGACCACTATACTTCGGCGCGTGACATGGCCCTGCTCTCACAGGCTATTCTGAAGTATCCTGCGGAATATGCGCTCTATAGCGAAAAGGAGTTTACCTATAACGGAATTCGCCAGACTAACCGCAACCGCTTGTTGTGGAGCGACCCAAGCGTTGACGGTCTGAAAACCGGCCATACCGAAGCGGCAGGTTATTGTCTGGTGGCGTCTGCTGAGCGCGAAGGGATGCGCCTAATCTCCGTGGTTATGGGGACCAAAAGTGAAGCTGCTCGAGAGCGCGAAACTCAGCGACTGCTGGCTTATGGTTTTCGATTCTTTGAAACGCACCACCTCTACACGGCGGGCACTGAACTCAGTCAGGGACGTGTGTGGCAGGGCGCGGCCGACAATGTATCACTTGGCGTGAAGGAAGATGTTTACCTGACGATCCCGCGTGGCAAGCACGACCAACTGGAAGCCACGCTCAGCGTTGATGAGGTACTGACTGCGCCGATCGCCGAGGGTGGTGAATACGGCGAATTGGTCGTGTCGCTCGACGATGAAGAAGTGGTACGAGCTCCGCTGGTGGCCCTGCAGGCTGTCGAGGAGGGTGGACTGTTCAAGCGCCTTTGGGATGCCATCGTACTCTTTGTCTTGAACCTGATCGGGAAGTAACGTGTCTGAACCCGAAGCGCCAAAAATTGAATTTCCGTGTGCCTATCCGATCAAGGTTGTTGGTGACAATGCTGATGACTTTCGCGAGTTGGTGCTCGGTGTCATGACCGAATTCTGTGGTCCGGTGGACGACAAAGATGTATCGGTGCGCAAAAGCCGTACCGGCAAATTTTCTTCTGTGACTGTGACCATTACCGCCACGGGTGAGCGTCAACTACAAGCAATTTTTGAAGCCTTGAAAGCCACCGGGCGTGTGCAGATGGTGCTCTAGGTGCGCGTCCTCACCGCGCGCTGGCTCGGGCGGCAAGACTACTTGCCAACCTGGCGCGCCATGCAGGCCTATACCGATCAGCGTGACGCCGACAGTTCGGATGAGCTCTGGTTGTTGGAACATCCCCCCGTTTTTACCCAGGGTCAGGCGGGCAAAGCCGAGCATGTATTGGCACCGGGCGATATTCCCGTTGTTCAGGTGGATCGCGGCGGTCAGGTGACCTACCACGGCCCGGGTCAGTTGGTCGCCTACGTGCTGCTGGATCTGAAACGAGCGGGCATGGGGGTGAGGCAGCTCGTGACTCATATCGAGAGCTCTCTGGTCGAATTGCTTGCGGATTACGGCTTACCGGCCAGCCCCAGAGCCGATGCGCCGGGCGTCTACCTAGAAAACGGTGCCAAGATTGCACAACTCGGCTTGAGAGTGCGCCGAGGCTGTAGCTTCCACGGTCTGAGCCTGAATATCGATATGGATCTCTCAGCGTTTGAGCGCATTAACCCCTGTGGCCACGTGGGCATGAGTGTTACCGATATGGCAGGAAAGCTCGATAATAAGCCAGTTTTTGACGAGGTTGCGCAGCGTTTGACAGCAATATTTGCCCGCACAGCAGGTTATGACAGTGTGCATCAAGTGTACAATGGCGTTTTGCCATGTAATTCCGAGGTTGTAGATGACTGATTCCGATAGCCCCAGCACCCGCCGAGCTCGAGGTAGAGCGGCGCCACGCCCTGTGGTGCAGGGCGAAAAGTTGCGTGGAGCTGACAAAGTTGCACGGATCCCGGTTAAGGTTATCCCGACTACGGAGCTGCCGGCCAAGCCCAGTTGGCTGCGGGTTAAAATGCCTATTGGGCCGGAAGTCGCGCGCATCAAGAATGTCTTGCGCAAGCATAAATTGGCTTCAGTCTGCGAGGAAGCGCAGTGCCCTAACCTGGGCGAATGCTTCAGCGGCGGTACTGCAACCTTTATGATTATGGGTGAAATCTGCACCCGTCGCTGTCCCTTCTGCGATGTCGCTCACGGTCGTCCCAATGCCCTGGACGAGAACGAGCCGCAGGAGCTGGCTGAAGCCATCGCGGAAATGGCTTTGAAGTATGTGGTTATCACCTCGGTAGACCGCGATGACCTTAAAGATGGTGGGGCGGACCATTTTGCCCAGTGTATTCGCGAAACGCGCGCGCGTACGCCGGATATACGTATTGAGGTTCTCGTGCCAGACTTTCGCGGTCGTATGGATATTGCACTGGACATTCTTGCAGCGGAGCCGCCGGATGTGTTCAACCACAATCTGGAATCTGTCCCCAGTTTGTATCGCAAGATCCGCCCCGGTTCCGACTACCAGTGGTCGCTGGATTTGCTCAAACGTTATAAAGAGCGGCGCCCGGAAGTATTGACCAAATCCGGCTTGATGTTGGGGCTGGGTGAAACAGCCGAAGAGCTGATTCAGGTCATGAAGGATATGCGCGCCCACAATATCGATATGATTACGCTGGGCCAGTATCTGCAACCGAGCCGTGATCACCTGCCGGTTGATCGCTTTGTGACACCGGAAGAGTTTGATGAATTCGGTCGAATTGCCGAAGAGTTGGGCTTTAAAAGTGTGGCGAGCGGGCCGCTGGTACGTTCTTCCTACCATGCGGATAAGCAGGTGGATTTAAGCTTATTGCAGGGCAAGCGCTGATAACTGTCCTTGGCAAGTTAGCAGACAATTACGGCTCTGAGCAGTCGCGCCAGAGCCAATAGACCTAACGAGATTTCTCTCCCGTAACGACCGCATTCAAGTGCGGTATCTGGCCGTCGTCGGCATTGTCCAGCAGCACATCATTGTAGTGGCGCTGACCACGGTGGTGCTCGTAGACCGGTTGGTAAGTAAGGAGAATGCTTTGTCTGAAGGGCCCGCTTTCACTTCGGGGTTGCGGAGCGGCGTGCATAACGTCGCCAAAGTGCAATGTGACTGATCCCGTTTTGGCATCGGCTCGCACACCGCGCGGCGCCGAGGGGTCGCTGGCATCGGCAAATCCAAAGCTTGCTTTATGTGAGCCGGGCAGAAAGCGCAATGCACCCGCGTCGTCGCTCGCATCGTAGAGATAGATGCTAATGATGACAGTGGGGCACATAATGGCATGGCCCCCCATGCCGCAATCGCGGTGCCAGGGTAGATCGGACAAGCCCTCTACCATGGCGGGGTTTTTAAAGATGACCGTAACGCCGTCCTGTTCATCAGGGTTTGCGGCTTTTAAACCTTCAGGCATAAGGGTGTGCAGTTGCTCAATGCGTGGGTCGTCGTAGAGGTCGTGCAGGCAGGGAATACTGCCGGCAATCAAAACCCGGCACAGCACAGAATCTCCGTCGCGGTTTTTCCCCCACCAGGAGGTTTTATCGCCTTCGCGTGCCTGCTTGTGCAGCTGCTCGGCGTATTGGCGAAACCGCAGGATCTCTTCTTTGCTATAGACATCGTGCACCACTAAATAGCCGAGTGTATTAAGTGCCTCGCGCATCAGTTTGGGATCGTCGTTCAGGGTGAAGGTGCTATCGGGCGCGATGTTTCTGCCGCTGCTATCCGCAAGATCCGGGGAGTCAGGGTCGTATACCGGTATGTCGCAGTAGAGCGCACGCAGGGCAGGCTCCCACGCGATCAATGCCATCGCGTCACCTTGCAGGCAACGGATTCTGTTGCCGTAAATTAGCGCTGGTGCAGATTCCATATCGTTTATCAGTCCGAGCCAGTCTTCGACCGCGAGTTCGACGACGGCAATCTGGTCGTCCTCCGGTTGGGGCGTGCACTCACGGACGAGCAATTCTTCGCCGTCGTAGTGAAAACGGTAGCTCAGTGCCCCATCCGCTGCCTGCAACTGGAGGTCGGGCAAGCGGCTCTGGGCCTGGAGTAATCGGCGGATATGCTCAGAGGCTGCAGCAGCACACAGTGGCTGGTGACATGCTTTGAGTTGCGCCACCGTTGTTATGATATTTTCGGACGCCTGCATCGGCTTGTCTCTCGTGGCCCATACCGGAAAAAGTGTGGCATAGATAAACAGACGAGTACAGCCGGAGCTTTATGACTGGATGCTCAATGGTGTGCCCGCGAGTTGGCAGGCGAGTTGATCGATTAATTGCCAGGGGTCGCCGGGGCGCTGGCCTTTCTGACAGAGGTCTATTTCTTGGGCAAAACTCAGCAAGGCGCCAAGCTGTGTGAGCGATAAGCGGTTCAGGGTTTGCTTGTACAAGGGTTTGCGTTTATCCCAGACACCGGTGTTATCAAGCACGCGGTCGATACCGTTTCCTGTTGCAATCAATTGCGCGCAGTGGTGCAGATTGCGCAGCTCACGACTGATGGCTCCCATCAGCGGAATGCCCTCAGCGCCTTCACCGTGGAGACTGTGAATCATGCGCAAAGCCTGCGCCGTTTGCCCCTGCAAAAGGCAATCGATCAGCTTGAAAACATCGTAGCGGGCGCTGCTGGCTACCAGACTGTTCACAGCCTCTGCACTGACTGTTTTGTCCCCGGCCAGGACATGAAGCTTCTCAAGCTCCTGTGACGCTGCTAGTAGATTGCCTTCGACTCTGTCAGCCAGTACTTCCAGGGCGGCTCGATCCATTTGCAGGCCCAGCCGTTGTGCGCGCTGTTGTAACCAGCGCGGTAATTGCTGCCGATCTATGGGCCACACCTGGATGAGAGCGCCGCGTGCTTCAACAGCTTTAATCCATTTTGTACGCAGAGAAGCGCGATCAAGGCGCCCACAGGTGATCATCAGCAGGGTATCGTCGCTGGCGTTCTCGCAATACTCGGAGATTGCCTGCGAGCCTTCCTTGCCGGCCTTACCACTGATGCGAAGGTCCAGAATCTTCTTCTCGGCGAACAGTGACATGGATTGGCTGGCACCGCGCAACTGTCCCCAGTTGAATGCGCTATCGGCCTCCATAATTTCGCGTTCCAGATAGTTTTGCTTGCGAGCGGCAGTGCGCAGGGCGTCGGCAATTTCCTGAATCAGCAGTGGCTCGTCGCCGCTGATCAGGTACACCGGCAGCAAGGCGGATGATAGATGTTTATCGAGCTGGTCTGGTCGCAGCCGCATTGGCATTCTCCCGGTCTAACCAGCGAGCAGCCTGTTGCGCAATACGACGCGACAGTGCCGCCTCCATTTCATCGATGAGAATTGACTGCTCGGTGCTGTTGCCTACCGGATTGTCGGCGTCCGTAAACAGAATACGCTGCTCCTGCAGGGTCAGGCTTTCGGAGGTGTCAGTATTATCATGAGACAGACTCAGCTCCGCAGACAGCATCAGTTGGCGTTCAGCGGTGCGGACATCAGCGTCGAGTGACAATACGCGGTCGCTGCGTTCAATACCCGAGATCTGCAGACGAAGCATACTGGTGTCGTTATTGACAATACCCAGCATATTCAGATGTTGATTGATCTGTTGTCGCAGGGAATTTTCACTGTGGCCGTGCTCAACCCGCAAGGGCAGGTGCTCGGTATTGGCAGCGCTATTGTAGCCGCGCAGGTGAAAGCCGCAGCCACTGAGCTGTGCTATTAGCAATGAACAAATCAGCAGCCGCGCCAGTCGCATCAGTTGGCCACAATGTTGACGAGTTTTTGAGGTACCACAATTTCCTTGCGAATGGTTTTTCCATCAATAAAGCGCTGTACGTTGCTGTCGCTGCGGGCAAGTTCTTTAATACTGTCTGCATCGGCGTCTACGGCAACCTGGATTTTGCCGCGCACTTTGCCGTTTACCTGCACAACCATTTCTATTTCACTCTTTACCAGCGCTGATTCGTCTACAACCGGCCAGTGCGTATCCAGTAGTGGACTATCGTGACCAAGTGCCTGCCAAAGCGCGTGGGCAATGTGAGGAACGATCGGGGCCAGCAGGAGTACGCAGCTTTCCAGCGCTTCGCGCTCGACGCTGGCATCGCCGTCAAATTTTCCGATGTCGTTCAGTAATTCCATTACCGCGGCAATGGCAGTATTGAAGGTCAGGCGTTGACCGTAGTCATTAGTAACCTTGGCGATTGTCTCGTGTGTTTTGCGGCGCAGGTCGCGGTCCGCATCGCTCAGGGAATCGACGTTGAGAGCTGCGGGTGCGCCAGCATCGACGTGTTTGTGCACGGCCTTCCAAAGTCGGCGCAAGAAGCGGTTGGCGCCTTCGACGGCAGAATCCGACCACTCCAGGCTTTGCTCCGGCGGTGCAGCAAACATCATAAACAGACGTACGGTATCGGCGCCGTATTGCTCGATCATCGCCTGGGGATCAACGGTGTTGCCTTTGGACTTTGACATTTTGGTGCCGTCTTTCAGCACCATGCCCTGACACAGGAGTTGCTTGAAGGGTTCGTCGCTGTCGACTAAACCTTCGTCGCGCATCAGCTTGTGGAAAAAGCGTGCATACAGCAGGTGCAGGATGGCGTGTTCGATGCCACCGACATACTGGTCCACGGGCAGCCAATAATTGGCCTGCTCCGGGTCGAGCATACCTTCGCTATAGTCGGGGCAGGTAAAGCGCGCGTAGTACCAGGACGACTCCATAAAGGTGTCAAAGGTATCGGTCTCGCGTTCTACGGCTTTGCCATTCAGCTCGTCTTTGCGCCAATTGGCATCGGCTTTGATCGGTGACTGTACGCCGTCCATCTCGACATCTTCTGGCAGCAGCATGGGCAGGCGATTTGCTGGTACCGGAATTTCGCCGCCTTCGGGGAGATTGAACATCGGGATCGGGGCGCCCCAGTAGCGCTGCCGGGATACACCCCAATCGCGCAAACGGTAGTTGGTGGTGACAGTGCCGGCATTCTTGGCGGCCAGGGCAGCGGCAATGGCCTCAAAGGCGGCATCGAATTCAAGTCCGTCAAATGAGCCGGAGTTGATCAGTCGACCTTTGTCGGTAAAGGCTTCTTTGGCGAGGTCAATGACGCTGTCGTCTGACGGCGTGATTACCTGCTTGATAGGCAGTTCGTACTTGTGAGCAAATTCCCAGTCGCGCTGGTCGTGGGCAGGTACCGCCATTACGGCGCCAGAGCCATAGTCCATTAACACATAATTTGCGACCCATACCGGAACGCTTTCTCCGGTCAAGGGGTGGATGGCGTTGATGCCGGTTGCCAGTCCGCGTTTTTCCATCTTGGCCATATCGGCTTCGGCGACGGAGCTTGTTTTGCATTCTTTGATAAAGGCAGCAAGTTCGGCATTGTCGTTTGCGAGCGCAAGGCTGATGGGGTGTTCGGCAGCCAGGCTGAGGTAGGTAACGCCCATCAAGGTATCGGGGCGAGTGGTGTAGACATCAAAGCCTTCGATATCGGCAACGGGAGACTCCAGCGAGAAGTGCATCTCAACACCCTGCGAGCGCCCAATCCAGTTGCGCTGCATGGTCTTGACCTGTTCGGGCCAACCGTCGAGCAGGTCGAGATCATTGAGTAGCTGGTCTGCGTATTCGGTTATGCGAATAAACCACTGGGGTATTTCCTTGCGCTCCACCGCAGTATCGCAGCGCCAGCAGCAGCCATCAATGACCTGCTCGTTGGCTAGCACGGTTTCATCAACGGGGCACCAGTTTACGGCGGAGGTCTTTTTGTAGACGAGGCCTTTTTCGTAGAGGCGGGTAAAAAACCACTGTTCCCAACGGTAGTAGTCGGAGCCACAGGTCGCAAACTCTCGCTGCCAATCATAGGCAAAACCCAGGGCCTGCAATTGCTCGCGCATGTAGCGAATATTTTCGTAGGTCCATTTTGCCGGTGCAGTTTTATTTTTGACCGCGGCATTTTCGGCGGGTAGGCCGAAGGCGTCCCAGCCCATGGGCTGTAGTACGTTCTTGCCCAGCATGCGCTGGTAGCGTGAGATGACGTCGCCAATGGTGTAGTTGCGAACGTGGCCCATATGCAGCTTACCGCTGGGATAGGGAAACATGCTCAGGCAGTAGTACTTTTCGCGTGAGGGCTCAGCCTTGACGGCAAAGCTGTTGTTATCCCGCCAAAAATTTTGAACGGCTTTTTCAATCTGCTCGGGGTTGTAGTGCGTTTCCATTTAATCCGCTGGTCTCTGGGGCGCCGTTTGAGAGCGCCGATTCATTGGGGCTGGTTCGTCGAGCTGCGCATTTTATCAGCTCTACAGGGGGAGTGCTAAAACTGACGGCGTTTTCTGCGTGCGGTGGTAGCGCTTAGTGCGCACAGCAGCGCGCACAGCGCTAGTACCGGCCAGGAGCCGAATCGGCTGAAGGGGGTTGTTCCCTCAAAACCTTGTACGCTCGCGCTGAGCACGCCGGGTTCGAAGGGGGCTAGGCGCGATGCAACCTGACCGCGCTCGTCAATGATGGCGGTGATGCCAGTGCCGGTTGCGCGAATGACTTGGCGGCCAGTTTCGAGCGCGCGCATGCGAGCCATTTGAAAGTGCTGTTTGGGGCCAATGGAGCGACCGAACCAGGCGTCGTTGGAGACGGTGAGCGCCAGTTCAGCTTCGTTTAACTGCGAAGCAAAGAAATCCGGGTAGACGACTTCGTAGCAAATGTAGGCGGCCACTTCTCGCTCGTTGATACGCAGTGGGGGCTGCTGGCTCGGTCCCTTGGAAAAACTCGACATCGGTAGATTAAAGAAGCGGATTAATCCGCGCAGCCAGTGTTCAAGTGGCACATATTCGCCAAAGGGCACCAGCCTCTGTTTCGCGTACACGCCGCTGCCACCTGTGAGCACGGCAACGGCATTGTAGACGCCCTCGGGGGTGCGATACGGGATACCCGTTACCAGCGCAGTATTTTTTTCTTCAGCGGCTATGGCCATGGTGTCGAGAAAGGGCTTTGCCACGTGGTAGTACTGGGGAATGGCCGCTTCGGGCCAGATAACGACGTCGTGATTACCTAGCGCTGGCAGTGTCATACCCTCGTAAAGCGTCAGGGTGGGTATGTAGTTTTCCGGCAGCCACTTTCTGTCTTGGGTGATGTTTGCCTGCACGGCAGCAATTTTGAGGCTGTTGCCTGTAGGTTGAGTCCAGTTTTGTTGCTGTAGCGAGTAGCCCAATGCCCAGAATGCCAGCGCACCGATCAGCAGGGTCCAGCGCTTATAGAAAATACTCTGGGCCAGGCAGGCCGCGCTGAAATACACCAGCAGACTCAGCAGAAAGATACCACCCACGGGTGCCCATCCGGCAAGCGGCGTATCGATGTATGCATAGCCGAGATATAGCCACGGAAAACCGGTAAGTAACCACACACGTACCCATTCAAACAGCAGCCATAGCGCTGCAAAGCCAAGAACACGTCCGCCGACACCGTCGCGAATCCAGCGGCAGTACAACCAGGCTGAAATGGCGGGAAACAGGCCCAAAAAGAGGCAAAAAGCAGCCGTAAACACAACGGCTAGTGGCGCGGACGTGAATCCATAGTCATGAATGGATATGTACACCCATGACACGCCGCTACCAAAAAGTCCCGCACCATAGGCCCAGCCCAAGGCAAGAGCTCGTCTGGGGGAGGATTTTTCTAATGCAATATTGAGAAGGGCAGCGGCGACCAGACTGAGAGGCCACCAGCCGAACGGGGCGAATGAAGCGGTAACGGCGACTCCACTCAATACCATAGCCAGCAAGATCACAGTAGTCTTTAGCGAACTGGTTGACTGCATGTAGGAAAGCACCGCTGTTTAAATTGCGCCTAGTGTAGCTGCGGGGGCGCCGGTCTCCAAGCGCGGCTT
>JBFKDP010000016.1:0-25583 GCA_041619575.1 Litorivivens sp. | reverse complement strand
GCCATCACCCAGCAGGCGCTGATACTGAGAGGCGTCATGGGGCGTGGTAATGATCAGAATATCGCGGATTCCAGCCAACATCAGAGTTGACAGGGGATAATAAATCATCGGCTTGTCATAGACCGGCATGAGCTGCTTGCTACCCGCCAGCGTAATGGGGAACAAACGCGACCCGGTGCCGCCCGCCAATATGATTCCTTTCCGCATAGACTGCTCTTAGTGATAGAATTTTGTAATGTGCATCGATTTTAAGCGCACGTATTATCCCTGATTACGCGCCGGATTTCCGCCTCTCCCGCTCAAGTGAGACACACTGACTCAAGCTATGATTCAAAATAAAACAGACGAACCGCAGAGCAAGCGTATGTTACTGCTCGGCACCGGTGAAAATCGCCTGCCTGATTATGCCAGAATCTATGCCGCATTACGCGCCACTGGCCGGGTCGAGACTAAGGCCCTCAACCAACAAGAAATCAGACAGATTCGCAATATACTCAAGACTTTGCCCCTACAGAACTATGACGCTGTTATTGTGGACATTCCCTTTAAGCACCTACGGCGAGCGGCGCTGGAACTCCGGAAGGCCCCGGGTCTGCTCATTTACGAACAGGACGCCTGCCAGAATTTCCTCGCTGGTTCAAAATGGCGTGGCGAATTTGAATATTTCTACCGCCTGCTACCCCACGCCCAGCTGGCATTGACCGGCCATCAGGTCAGCGAGAAATTTCGACAGCTTGGGCTAAACGCTCACTTTATAGCCAAGGGTTTTGACGAGAGCCAGCTCTCTTACACCGCCACCACGCGCGATATCAGCGCGGGTTTTATCGGGCGAGTGCGCTCGAACGTTTACGCCGAGCGGGCCAGATATCTGGAGTCACTCGCAGACTCTCATGACGTCGCTTTGATGCGCACAGAAACAACTGACGAATACAATACGCTACTCAATCGCATCGGCATTTTTGTCAGTGCCGATGTCGGGCTTGGCGAATACATGGCCAAAAACTTTGAGGCCATGGCCTGTGGCTGTGCACTACTGGCCTACCGCCAAGGCTCAGGCGAAGAAGAGGCTCTGGGGCTGATCGACATGGAAAATGTCGCACTTTATAGTTCTCTCGAAGAAGCCGGGGAAAAATTAACATTGCTACAACAGAACCCTGCTCTGCGCGACAAGATAGCCAAAGCCGGACGACAGCTAGCTTGGGGGGAATACACGTTTGACAAGCTGGCAAACAGGCTCTACGCGCTGGCAAACCGCAGCGAGAGTGCGACGGCACCGCCCCTCGGCTTATTGGAAAAATTGCAATTCAGACTGCGCAAAGGGCCCTAAGCAAGGCAGGCTCGAATATACTTTATGAAATTCTCTGGCTTTTTCAGAGCCACTCGCCAATCGCTTTTCAGGGCATCCCGAAAAAAACCTCTCGCCTCTGCAAATCGACGGCTGCGATATAGCAGGCGAAACAGCGACACGCCACGTCGCGCCTGGTAGCTGCGTCTATGTTTCAACAATGCTGCAGGCAACCTTTCCGCGTTAAACACCTCATCGACTAACTTCATGCCCACAGACAAGGCGGCGTCAGCCCCATGCCTGCGACTGTCATCATGCTTGTAGATTCTGACAACTTCGCTGGGTACCACAACGCAACGACCATTGACTAGGCAATGGGCAAATACCGGAATATCTTCGGTCTGGCGCAAGCTTTCGTTAAAGGGAAAGCGCATCAGCATCGCTTTCGACATCATCACTGCACCATTTGAAAGGCGTATTTTCTTATACAGGTAATCCAGAAACCGCTGTTCAACGTCATCAGTTACTTCCGGTACTGGCGCGCTTCGTGCCTCACCCGACGGAAAGATGGATTGCGTTCTGCCAATCAGTACATCCGGCTGACCAGTCGCTTCATCCATTTGGCGAAAATCTGCAAGTGCATTGTCCAGCAGCTCATCATCCGCATCGAGAAAAAGCACCAAGCGCCCAGAGGCTTCCCGTACCCCGCGATTTCGAGCCGCGGATGCTCCGGCATTGTCCTGATGGATGACCCGCAAATGAGGGAAATCTTTCTGAAGCTCCGCCAGCACCTCAGCAGTATCGTCGGTTGAACCATCATTGATAACCAGAACTTCGTAGTCGTCGCCCGGCTGCGTACAGGCCGATCGAACCGCCCGCGCAAGCAAATGCCCGTAGTTATAGGCCGGAATGACGACCGAATAACGCATCAGGTTTTTTCACCAGATTCCGCCAGCAACATCTTGAATCGCGACTCCATCGCCGGCTGCGCATACCAGTTCCGAAGAAATCGTTCCTTGTCGCGCTGGGCGCACTGAGAGAAGCGGCCTTTGGAAGCCACCGCATGCAAGACGTCGAGATCGATTAACTGCACGCCTTCATCGGTCACCAAAAAATTCTTCGCTTTAAAGTCACCATGACAAAGTTGCAGTTCACGCATCACCCGGAATATCTCTTTGACATCACCAAGCTCTGATTCTGTGGGCTCGCGCTGCTGATAGGCATCCAGCATCTCTTCGCCGCCCGCATCCGCGGTTACCAGATAGGACACTCCACGCAAGGGGCCGCGACGCTGCTCAAGCAACATCAAAGGCTCCGGTGTTTTTATACCCGCCATCTGCAAGAGATGCGCAGCGCGCCAAGCGTTACTGGCGCGAGTTTCGCGCAACATCCGGCGCAGGCGGTGACCGGTATTTTTAATGTTGTAGCGCTTGATGATCACTGAGCGCTCGCCAATCGCGCTTCGCACCACAGTTGCACTGTTACCATCTTTTATAAGTTGCCCCTTGACCATTAAGCTATCGGGTGCAGACCGAAATTGCTCAGCCCACTGCACATCAAGGTCGCGCCGCTTCGCCATAAACCAGCCGGCCTGCTGATCGACAGCTATATCCGTGCAATTTCTGAATATTTTCTTCATGTACTTGTTGGCGCGCTGCCACCAGATTTCACGACTGCGCTCGGTCAACCTGGAACGCGCAGACTGCTTGTCAGCAGTCAGCGGCAGTCCCAATGTTGGACTCGCCAACAAGGCTGCTCGCTCGCGCCAGGGAAACTGCGCTATAAATGCCGCCATATTCCCAATGGCTTGATCGGCAGTCAGCGCGCTGCCGCTCTGCTCAATGCTTGCATTATCAATGACATACAACTTGCCATCTGCAAGCAGAAAATTATCCAGATGGATATCAGCTTGCCACAAGCCAGCACGATGCATTGTTGCGAGCAATTCAAAACTGGCCGCAAGAAATGCCTCTCGCTTGTCGCCGCGAACACCGCTGGCTAGCGATTCAATGCCTTCCAGTTTTTGATAAATCACTGCCGGCAAGCCATTGTCGAGCGTACCGGACCAGAGCAGCTCGGGGGTTGCTATTTGCGCCTTGCTGAGCGCAGCATAGCCGTTGAGTTCGGCGGCCTGCTCTTTGACTGCAGCCGGCAGAAACACTTTGGCAACAACCTTCTTTTTACGCCAGCGTCCCGCCAGTGTTACGCGCTTACCCGGCAGCAGGCGCAGACATTCGCCCACGTCCAGCGCATCGCCATCAGCGCTTAGCGCGAGTGGCAGGGGTAGATTCCAAACACCCCGCTCAAGGCTTTCGCGTAATTGGTCACTCATAGCAACTCCGCTGTACTTCTGCCTAATGGATTAAAGCGCTAAGCCGTGCCAACAATCAAATCTGCTGCGCGGCGGGGCATGCTGAAGACATCAGACGACGACGCAAAAGCCCGCCCTTTTTTTTGCCAAACTTCGGCCGGTATTGTCAGAACGCGCTGTAAGGCGGCATCAAGCAATTCCTGATCAAAAGGATGCGACACCACCTCACCCATGTCCGCGTCTTGGACATAGTGAGCATAGCCACAGGCCTCCGTCGTTACCACTGGCAAGCCAGCCACCATGGCTTCCAGCAGCACTGTGCCCGTATTTTCCCGATAGGCCGGGTGCAACAGAACATCCGCTGACCAAAGATAATCCACGACATTGTCAACGCCGCCCAGAAAATCGATGCGTTCGGAAATACCCAATTCTTTAGCCAGAGCGGCAAAAGGTTCGGACTTGTCCTGACCCAGTATATGCAACTGCCAATCAGCCCCGCTCTTGTCGAGAGCCGCGCAGGCACGAAGAGCTCGATCCAGACCTTTGGTGCGAAAACCGCTGCCAATAAATACGATATTGTGCTGGGAATCAGACCAAGATTGCTGACGACGAAATGACTCGCGCCTGAAGGCGTAGTCGTCAGGCATGATTCGGTCCCGCCGGATACCCGGTGGCAACAAATGCATGCGCCCGGACTGCGTGTTGTAGTAGCGGCGATAGACTTGGGCTTCCGCCGCCGAGATCAGGAGCACTTGAGTTTTTGATTCCGGCGCAAACACTGCTCGCTCCATCCGCAAAAACTGGCGAGCTCGCGGCGTCAGCCGATAGTAGCGCGGGCGCTCCTCGGCCACCTTCGCCGCAAAACAACTGTCCGCAGCGTAGTAGAAATCAAGATCCGGCATCTTGTTAAACCCAAGCAGACACTCGACACCGGCCGTGTGCGCAGCCGCCCGCACTCTTTCGGCAAATACGGCATCACGACGATGATTGGACAGCCCGCGCGCCGGTACCAATACTACTTCAATGGAGTTTGGGCGCAGCCCCTCCCATACACTGCAGAAAACCGTTACGCGATGCCCCCGGTCAACACACTCCTGGGCAATAGCCAGCATATCCCGCTGCAAGCCACCGAAGGGAAAATACTTAAAGAGTGCGAACCCTAGGTGCATCAGCTTTACTCGCTTAGCGGCAGTAGTGATTGCACCGCCTGCCACACATGTTCCGCCGTCAAAGGCGTCATGACCGGGGGATCCATCACAGGTATATCTTCCCCGCTATAAGACGCAGCCAGCAGATGTCGCTGATTTGCGCCGTACGTCCCTACCAGCTCGGGCGACGTCGGCCCATATAATGCCACCGTCGGTCGCCCGAGCGCTGCAGCCAGGTGACCAAGCCCCGTATCAACCGACACCACAAAGTCAGCGTGTTGCAATTCAGCCGCCACGCCTTGCAAATTCAATTTGGGCAGTGCCTTGGCCCGGGGTGATACTTCAGCGATGCGGTGGGCACGTTCGCGCTCGGCCTCACTGCCCCAGGGAATACGGATATCGTAGCCCACTGCCGCCACGCGCTCACACAAGTCGAGCCAGTATGCTTCCGGCCAATGCTTGTCGTGGCGGGATGTCCCGTGCAGAAAAACCGCATAGGGTTCACGCTCGCCCCCTGCCTTGAAACGCATAGGGTCGATACCGTATTTGCCGACTTCTTTGGGCAACTCATAACCCAGCGCCTGCGCAAACAGCTGCCGCGTGCGCTCAACGGCATGTAATTCGCGAGAAACATGAAAGCGGCGCTGGTAAAACCACGAGGCGATTTTCTCCCGAACAGTTTCCTTGTCAAAGCCTGCTTTTGGCGCCGCAACCAGTCGTGCCACCAAGGCACTTTTCAGCAAGCCCTGAGCGTCGATAACAAGATCATAGGTCTCTTTGCGGAGCTGACACTTGAAGGCCTTCCACTCAATACCCCGCAAAGCCGCCAGTGGCGTTTTACGCCAGCGCCTGATCGCGACCGGGATCGTTCTATCAACAGCAGAGTGCCAGCCGGGAATTTCGGCAAAACTCTCTTCGACCACCCAGTCAAAGACAATACCGGGGATGGCTGCGGCCGCATCAGTCACCGCAGGCAGAGTATGAATCACATCACCCATGGACGATGTTTTAACTATCAGTACGCGCATTAATACTATCCAAAGGCTTTAACAGCTGATCGAGCGAGGCGATAACGCGCTCCGGACCCAAATCAACCAGACACTTCATATGCCCTAAAGGACATTCGCGTTTAAAACAGGGGCCGCAGTCGACCGGAATCTGCTCGATAGCCACCCGTTCGGCCAGGGGCGGCGTAAAGCCCGGCGAGGTTGAACCATAGACAACAACCAAGGGGCGCCCCAGCGCGGCCGCAATATGCATCAGCCCCGAGTCATTGGAGACAACTGCATCGACCTGCGACAGGATATCAATTGCCTGCCCCAGCGAGGTTTTCCCACACAGGTTCAGGCAGTGCGCATGGGTTGTCGGCGGCAGTGCACCGCGGATGCGCTCGGCAACCTCAGAGTCTTTGGCTGACCCCATCAGCACGACTCGCCATCCGCGATCGAGGTAGGCCGCAGCAAGGCTGGCATAGTGCTTGTCAGGCCAGCGTTTTGCCGGACCGAATTCGGCGCCGGGACAGAGTGCCAATACAGGCCGCCCGCCATCGCATTGCACTTTGTCATTAAAGAGGGCGCGCGCCGATTCGGCATCAACCGCCAATGCCGGGTAGGGGATCGGTTTCGGCAGGATAGCTCCCGGCTCACACGCCAGCGCAACAAAGCGCTCAATCATCAGGGGGTATTTTTGCTTATCGAGCTTGCGTATATCATTCAGCAAGCCAAAACGCATTTCACCGCGCCAGCCTGTGCGCTGTGGAATATCCGCAAAGAAGGGAATCAGGGCAGACTTGAGTGAATTGGGCAGCACAATGGCCTGGTCGTATGCCTGGCTTCGCAATTCGCGGCCCAGATGACGGCGCACCCCCAATTGCAACTGACCGTGCCCCACAGGCATGGTAATGCCACGGCGGATTTCAGGCATGCGCTCCAGCAGAGGCAGGCTCCACTGAGGCGCAAGCACATCAATCTCGCACGCCGGGTGCTGCTGACGCAGCACCTTGAACAGGCTCTGCGCCATCACCATATCGCCGACCCAGGACGGGCCTATGATCAGAATACGGCGCTCAGCCATTCAGACTTGGACTGGTGCCAGCCATTCGTCACGAGCGCTGGCACGCCCTTTGACGGCGTCAAAGTACATGGTCTGCAATCTCTCGGTGATGGGGCCGCGTTTGCCCTCACCGATTTGGCGACCATCGAGTGACTGAATCGGCAATACCTCGGCTGCGGTACCCGTAAAGAAAGCTTCATCTGCAATGTATACTTCATCGCGAGTGATGCGCTTCTCGGTGATCTGGTAACCACACTCCTCAGCGAGCGCAAAAATCGTATTGCGGGTGATGCCATCCAGACAGCTGGTGAGCTCCGGCGTAAAAATTTTGCCGTCACGCACGATAAAAACGTTCTCGCCAGAACCTTCCGCCACATAGCCCTCGTTGTCGAGCAGCAGCGCTTCTTCGCAGCCACTATCCAGCGCTTCTTTCAACGCCAGCATCGAATTAATGTAGTGGCCGTTTGCTTTCGCCTTGCACATGGAGATATTGACGTGGTGGCGCGTGTAAGACGAGGTGCGAACCTTGATGCCGTTAACCTTGGCCTCTGGCGACATATAGGCCGGCCAGTGCCAGGCGGCCACGATGACGTGGGTCTGCAGATTATCGGCCCGCAGCCCCATGCCTTCTGAACCAAAAAAGACCATCGGTCGCAGATAAGCCTCTTCAAGGCCGTTTTCACGTACGACCGCGCGTTGCGCCTCGTTCAATACCTCCTTCGAAAAAGGCACCTGCATGTTCAGAATATGCGCCGAGCGGAAAAGGCGGTCAGTGTGTTCCTGCAGACGAAAAATCGCCGTGCCGTGACTGTCAGTTTTGTAGGCGCGCACGCCCTCAAATACACCCAGACCGTAGTGCAGTGTATGTGTCAGCACATGCACCTTGGCATCACGCCAGGGAACCATTTCACCATCAAACCAAATCACGCCATCGCGATCAGCCATGGACATTGCTGCTACTCCTTAAGAATTTCGTCTGCCTGGGCGTCATTCGCTACCATCCACCGCTGCCACTGCGCCAGAACGCTTTGGCGGTGTGCGGCCACGTCAGCAATCGACGCCATGCCTTTTTCCTCTTGCAGGCTTGCGCGGTGAACAAAACTGCGAAAGGTTTTGTAGGCATCGATCAATGCCAGCGCCTGCGCCTCTTCCAGCAAGCCTTCGGCCTGCAAGGATTCCAGCATCCGAATGTTGTCGGTGTACTGTGTTAACGAGGCATACCGGTGCGCCTGGGCGAGAACCGCGTATTGCACCATAAATTCAATATCAACGATACCTCCCAGCCCCTGTTTCAACTCGAACTGGCCATTTTTTTCACCGTCGCCACCAGCCAAGAGGTGCTCACGCATTTTATTGCGCATATTCACCACCTCTTCACGCAGCGCTTTTTCATCTCTGGGCTTGCTGAGAATTTCAGCCCGAAGGGCGATGAACTTCTGCGCCAGCGCCTCACCGCCCGCCACAACCCGGGCTCGCGCCAAGGCCTGGTGCTCCCAGGTCCAGGCACTGGATGCCTGATAGTCGGCAAAGGCATTAAACGAAGACACCAACAGGCCGGAATTGCCCGAGGGGCGCAGCCGCATATCAACCTCATAGAGCTGGCCAAGCCCGGTTGTCGCGGTGAGAATATGAATCATGCGCTGGCCGAGACGGGTAAAGAACGTGGCACCGTCAACAGCGCGCTTGCCGCTCGAGATCGCATTGGCATCGACATCGTGGATAAACACCAGGTCAAGATCCGAGCCGTAATTCAGCTCCAGTCCGCCGAGTTTGCCGTAAGCCACCACAATAAAGGGCAGTGCGGCTTCGCAACCAGGCAGGTCGCCGTGGCGCTCGCGCAGGGTTTGCCAAGCCATCTCCAGAACGTGACTGAGCACAACCTCGGCAATCGCAGAGAGGTAATCACTGACCTTCATCAGAGGCAGCGTACCCACAATTTCCGAGGCCGCAACACGCAGCACATGGGCCAGTTTAAAGTAGCGCAAGGCTTCCATCTGCGCTTCCTGGTCTTCCTCCGGGATGCGCAGCAGTTGCTGCCGCAACTCACTGTAGAGCCCCTCCTGATCCGGCACAGAATAAAGGCTGTGTTCATTGAGCAGTTCATCCAGCAGCACCGGGTTGCGCGACAACTGACGGGAGATCCAGGGGCTGGCATCACACAGCCGCACCAAGCGACTGAGCGCACCGGGGTTTTCAATCAGCAGCACCAGATAGGCTGTTCGCCGCAACACGGCTTCAACCAGAGGCAGAATCCGGAGAAAGCAACGCCCAGGTAGTTGCGCTTCACCACAGGCATCGAGCAGCAGCGGCAGAAAGTCGAACAATCGCTCCCTACCTACGCTCTGCATCCTTTTGACCGCGCTGCTATCAAGCAGGGTCAGCAGCAAGCGCGCAATTTCTTCGGCTTGATCAAAGTCCGCGTCCTTTAACTCACGCAGTAAGGCATCGGAATCGGAGGCTTCCAACAAATCGTCCCAGGGCCGCCGACTCACTTCCAGTTCTGCGGCGTGATCCGGCTCCGCAATAACGTCCTCGAAGTGGGCCGCAACCCGGCCACGATGTTTAGCCAGTGCGTCACTGTAAGCTCCCCAGTCACCGTCAAAGCCCATCGCCCAGGAGAGGGCCGCGCGCTCCTTGGCTTCACGCGGCAACTGCTGGGTCTGGCGGTCAAGCCAGGCCTGAATGGCGTGCTCACTGTCGCGTAAGAAATTATAGGCCTCCTTCAGCTCCAGCACCGCCTCGGCGGGCAACTGATCCAGCACCTGCAATTCGTCAAGCACTGTGAGCAGACGCCGCTCCTGCAGAGATTGCTCACGACCACCGCGCACCAGCTGAAAACACTGGGCAATAAACTCAACCTCTCGAATGCCGCCACTGCCCAACTTGATATTGTCCTGAAGCTGACGACGCTGAACTTCACGCCGAATCATGCGCTTCATATCCCGCAGCGCTTCAATCACCGAAAAGTCGATATAGCGGCGGTAGACGAAAGGCTTCAAGTCGCTGAGCAGACGCGCCCCGGCTTCAAGATCACCCGCGATCGTCTGCGCTTTGATCATCGCATAGCGCTCCCATTCGCGCCCCTGATCCTGGTAGTACTCTTCCATCGCATCAAAATTGATGACCAGCGGACCGCTCTGGCCGTAGGGTCGCAAGCGCATATCTACTCGAAAAACAAAGCCATCAGCAGTGCGCTGGTCGATAGAGGCGATCAAGCGCTGCCCCAGCTTGATAAAAAACTGCTGATTATCCATCTCGCGCGGGCCACCCACTGTCTGACCCGACTCTGGGTAGGTGAACATCAGATCAATGTCAGAGGAAAGGTTCAGCTCACCAGCACCCAATTTGCCCATAGCGAGGACAACCAGGTGCTGCGCTTCGCCCTCACGATTACAAGGCTGCCCCCATTCGCCAACCAGTTTCTGATGGTGAAAATCCAGCGCCGCATTCAGGCAACAGGCCGCAAGTCGCGACAGGTCGCGGGTGGTGCAGGCGGTATCGGCCAGCCCGTTTAGGTCGCGCCAGACAATGCGCAACCAGTGCCGATTTCGAAATCGCCGCAGCGCCCGATCAAGCTCCGTCACACTGCTTAGCGGCGCCTCACTGGCAAAGGTCAGTTTGCGCGGAGCATTACGATTCAGCTCACCATCTTTAGCCAGATCAATGAGCATTTGCGGACGCTGGCGGATCAAGTCGGAACAGGCCTGGGAACAACCTATGACGGTCATTAATTGCCGGGCAAAAGCTTCGTCGCCCAAGGCGGCCTCATACCAGCGACGCTGCTCCTCATCACAGGCGTCGAGGATCTGCCTCCAGTTACGCAAGCTATCTTTGCGCAGGACCTCGGGCAGTATCAAAACGCGATTTTCGATTGTACTCATCAGCTGGCTTGGGATTTTGGTGCGACGCGCATAACTTCGGCGATGGTTGTTTCACCCGCCGCAACTTTTTGGGCACCACTCAGGCGCAGGGTTTTCATCCCCTCTTTGACCGCAACCTTGCGCATCGCTGGAATATTCATGTCGGCGCGCACATGCTCCTTAACCTCGTCACTCATCAGCAGGACTTCGTAGATGCCCTGGCGACCATAAAAGCCGGTATTGCGGCATTCCAGACAACCTTCGGCATCATAGAATTGAGCTGGCGCCTCAGCCCGCCAGGGAGCAATCAACTGCTCCCACCCAGATTTGTCCTGATCGATGGGCTGCTTGCAGTGCGGACAGAGGGCGCGCACCAGACGCTGGGCCATCACACCCAGCACCGTTGCCTTCAGCAAATAGGAGGGCACGCCCAGCTCAAGTAAGCGCGTAATTGCACTGGGCGCATCATTGGTGTGCAGGGTGGCAATCACCAGGTGCCCAGTCAACGCCGCCTGCACCGCCATTTCTGCCGTTTCCAGGTCGCGAATCTCGCCAATCATGATGATATCGGGATCCTGCCTGAGCAGTGCCCGCACACCCTGAGCAAAACTGAGTCCGATCTGGGACTGCACCTGCATCTGGTTGAAGCTGGGCTCAACCATTTCAATCGGATCCTCAATGGTGCAGACATTCACCTCAGAGGTGGCAATCTGCTTGAGGCTTGAATAGAGCGTTGTGGTTTTACCGGAACCGGTGGGGCCGGTCACCAACACAATACCGTTAGGCTGGCGAATCATCGTCTGCCAGCGGCTCAGGTCATCGCCACGCAAACCAAGCTGGTCAAAGCTGCGCAAGAGGACCTCCGGATCGAAGATCCGCATGACCATTTTTTCGCCAAAAGCAGTGGGCAGGGTTGAGAGGCGCAACTCAATTTCACCGCCCTCCGGATTCTTGGTCTTCAGGCGCCCATCCTGGGGTCTGCGCTTCTCGGCCAGATCCATACGCCCGAGAATTTTCAGGCGACTGGTCACTGCGGCCATGACCGAGGCCGGGAGTTCGTAAACCGGGTAGAGCGCGCCATCAATCCGAAAACGCACATTCCCGATATCCCGTCGCGGTTCGATATGGATGTCACTGGCGCGCTGATCAAAGGCATATTGCAGCAGCCAATCGACAATTTTCACCACGTGACCGTCGTTGGCGTCGAGGTCCTTGCCATCCCCCATCTGCAACAGCTGCTCGAAATTGGCAACCGCGCCGGCTTTCTTGTCCGCGTCTTGCACACCCATCACCGACTTCGCCAACGAATAAAACTCCACGGTGTAACGCGCGATATCCGAAGGCTTGGCCATCACCCGGCGGATGGATTGGCGCAGAATCGGTGCCAGATTGTCTTCCCAGCGGGAATCAAACGGGTCAGTGATGGCGATGGTCACTTCGCTATCAGTAACAGCCAGCGCCAGAATGTTGTAGCGCTGGGCAAAGGCGAAAGACATGACCTGAGTCACCTCAGGGACCTCGATCTTGAGCGGATCTATGTGCTCGAAGGGCAGGCCGCTGTGCTCAGCCAGCCATTGCATGAGGAAATCTTCATTGAGACGTTTACCCGGACGTTTGGCGTGCTCAAGCTCAAAACTGGCAATATGGGTGATTGGGTGAATCGGCTTGCCGTCGCGCTTGGACGTAAAGTGGGGAATGCGGCGAAGATCGGCCACCGAGATATGCCCTTCCTTCTCCAGCAGGCCCAGGATGCCCTTAACGGTCAGCGGGGCGGATATCTTTAGTGCCGGATTCTGCGTACTCAAGTGTGCACCTCTAGTGAGTGTTTCGTCCTATTATCACTGTCAGGGAGAGTCAATTACCAGCACTGCCCGGCAAATGCCCGATCTCAGCGCCGCAAATGTGCTGTGTTACATTTTTATGTCAGTCAGTATACTAGCGTCCTTTCGGACCCGGAGCGCATTATGGCCAGTAGCAACCCCCTCAGTAATTTGTTCGGAAAATCGCCGATAGCCCCCATCCAGCAGCATATGCTCAGCGCCAAGGAATGCGCCGAAACACTTGCTGCCTTTATGGATGCCGCCATCGCCGGCAACTGGAGCGACGCCAAGACCCACCAGAAGAGTATTACCAAGCTCGAGCACGACGCCGACAAGCTGAAAAAGCAGGTCAGGATTCAGCTGCCGAAAAGCCTGTTTCTGCCCGTGCCACGCTCAGACCTGCTCGATCTGGTCACTGTTCAGGATCATATCGCCAATGTCAGCAAGGATATCGCGGGCCTGATGCTGGGCCGGCAGATGGAAATTCCGGAAAAAATGGCCGATTTGATGCGGGACTATCTGGCGCTGTCCATTGATACCGTGCGCCAGGCCCACCGGGCCATCGAAGAGCTGGACGAATTGCTGGAAAGCGGTTTTCGCGGCCGCGAAGTAGACTTCGTCGAGACCCTGATCCACGAGCTGGATCGACTGGAACACGAAAACGACAAGGTCCAGGTCAAAATCCGGGCAATCCTCTTCAAACTTGAGGCTGAGCTACCCCCGGTCAACGTTGTCTTTCTTTATAAAATCATCGACTGGGTTGGCGAACTGGCCAATGAGTCGCAGAAAGTAGGTTCACGCCTCCAGATTCTGCTAGCCCGCTAACGCTTAAACCGTACAACCGGAAATTTTTTCATGTCTGTTATTGCTGAGCACGGCCAAATTCTGCTTATTCTTACCTGCCTATTCGGCTTCTTTATGGCCTGGGGCGTCGGTGCCAACGATGTCGCTAACGCCATGGGCACCTCGGTAGGTTCCAAAGCACTGACCATCAAACAAGCCATCCTGATCGCCATGATTTTCGAATTCTGTGGCGCCTACCTGGCAGGTGGCGAAGTAACCTCAACCATTCGCAAGGGGATTATCGACTCATCGATACTAGCCGACACCCCCGAGCTCCTCGTCTATGGGATGATGTCGGCCCTGCTGGCGGCGGGCACCTGGCTGTTGCTGGCCTCGATGATGGGGTGGCCAGTCTCCACGACGCACTCGATTGTCGGCGCCCTGGTTGGCTTTGCCGCCGTGGGTATCGGTACTGACGCCGTCGCCTGGGGCAAGGTCGGGCAGATCGCTGCGAGCTGGGTGGTATCGCCCCTGTTGGCAGGCACCATTGCTTTCGGGGTCTTTGTCAGTGCCCAGAAGCTGATTCTGGATGCGGCAGACCCCTTTGCGGCGGCCAAGAAATACATCCCCTTCTACATGTTTGCCGTGGGCTTTATTATTTCCATGGTCACCATGGTCAAAGGCCTTAAGCACATCGGTCTGGGGCTAAGCTTTGTTGAGTGCCTGGGCTACGCAGCCGTGGTTGGCGCCATTGTGATGGCAATTGGCTACTCACTGCTCAGTCGCATCAAGGAAGAACCTATTACTGGCTCATTTCGCTACGCCAACGTTGAGCGCCTGTTCGCGGTACTAATGATATTCACCGCCTGCGCCATGGCCTTCGCCCACGGCTCCAACGATGTGGCCAATGCCGTCGGGCCACTGGCGGCCGTTGTTGGCGTCATCAGCAGCGGCGGCGAAGTCGCCACCAAGTCCGCCCTGCCCTGGTGGATCCTGCTACTCGGCGGCGGCGGTATTGTTGTCGGCTTGGCTACCTACGGTTTCAAGGTGATTGCCACCGTCGGCAAAAAGATCACAGAACTGACCCCAAGCCGTGGATTTGCGGCCGAGCTGGGAGCGGCGTCCACCGTTGTGCTGGCGTCAGCGACGGGCCTGCCAATTTCCACCACCCACACTCTGGTCGGAGCCATCCTTGGGGTCGGCCTGGCCCGCGGCATCGCGGCGCTAAACCTGCGCGTTATTGGCAGTATCTTCCTGTCCTGGCTGATCACGCTACCGGCAGGCGCGGGGCTGGCGATTATTTTCTTCTTCTGCTTCAAAGCTATATTCAGCTAGGCGGCATTCCTACAGCGGCTGGTTCACCCGGAACCAGCCAGCGACGCTGTAACGGTATCGGCTTGATGGGCGAACCTCGTGAGGGAAGCGCTCGCTGAAAAACAGCAGTAAGCGCCCATACTCCGGCACAATCGTCGCAATCATCTCATCGCTAAAATCGGCATACATAATCAGCTCGCCGCCCCAGGCCTGCTGCCAACCCGGATTCAGGTATAAGACCGTCGACAGAATTCGATTGGCATCTCCGACGAAGGCGTCGCGGTGCTTCTTGTAAAAGCCGCCGGGAGCATAGCGCGCGAAATGGCTTTCGTAGTGGAACAGGCCCAGCATCAGCCGTTGATTCAGTTCCAGCCTCAACCGCTCCATCCAGTGCAGATAATCTGCCTCTGCCTGACAATCGTGGTTCAACCAGTGAATCCGGTCGGTGCGCAGCTTTGTGCGCAAGCGGAAATTATCCTCACGTCCCACACCGGCACGGCGGAAATCCAGATCTGATGCCGGCCCCACCCGTTGAAAAAGGCCAGCCAGCAAGTCGGCAGGCAACCCTTCGGACAAGAGACAATAGCCATCGCGGGCCAGGCACTCTGCCAGCAGGTCGTAATAGCCATCACACGCGCGCTCTGCGGTTGCGATCATTGCCGATTCTCCGAATTGTCGGCGCGCTTTGTAAGGCAAAGTCAGGCGCTTGTCACGCACTATTTTTACGAGTAGCGGCACACGCTGATAGCGCAGTATCCAGGTAGGTTCAGCGGAGGGCTTTAAGTACGTTCAGCAGGTCGGGTAACAATTGAATATAGGTGCCAGCGTATGCCGCCAGGGTATAACCATCACTGCCAGGTTGCTGCAACTGCTGCTGGATCTGGTCCACCAAATTATTCAGCATGCGCTCTGCTCGGAGTCGATTGACACCCAACTCGACGAAGGGCGCAAATACCGGCGTCAGCAGCAATAGTGTCAGAAAGCCGGCCGCCCCCCCGGCAACCGACACCCACGCAGGCGTACCAAACCACTTAACCCAGAGACCGGCAAAAAATGACTGTTGGGACAGGTAAATAGAGCTGGCGGCGCTTGCACCCAGCAGTCCCGCACTGCCAAAGGCGATTTTATCGCTGACCGCGCGACCAATCATACCCAGCGCCAGAAACACGAGGACGTCACGACTCCCCTCATGATCCACTGCGAGGCGCGCGACAGCCTCTCGCAATCGCACGTCGAGCTCTGCCGGAGAATAGCGGGCCAGCATGGCCTGAACTTCCTCTTGCTTGCTTACATCAAGCTGCGGGTGCTGACTTATGTGGCGCAGGAGTTTTTCTTCCAGATCAGGCAGGCAGAGCAGCTCCGTGCCAACCAAGCCCGCGAGCGTCAGCTCCTTCGCACTGTAGCGACGCCCGGCATCGACCTTGCGGCCACTGAGTCGACGCAGCGCCTGCCAGGTAAAGCGCGGTATTGTCGCGAGATCGCGGGGGACATCCCGGCGGTGGTGCCAGTGGCGCAAGGCGATTTGCCGCAGGGACGCGAAATGTCGCTCATAAAAGGCGGGGATGTGGGCCCGCACAGTGCTGAAGTGTTCGTCCAGCATGCTGTCCAGCTGGGTCTGCCAGCGCAAAACCGCCGACTCCTCGGAGCTACTCATAAATTGCGACTCTGTGCGCACTGGGGCTAAACTGTCTCAAAATAATCAGGGATAACATTCTATGTCTGCGACAGCGAATATACACCACCGAACCTGCAATCTCTGTGAAGCCATGTGTGGTCTGGTCATCGAGCACGACGGCGCTCAGGTACTGAGCATCAAAGGTGACAAGGACGACCCCTTCAGCCGCGGCCATATCTGCCCCAAGGCCGTTGCGCTGAAAGACTTGCAGGAGGACCCGGATCGCATTCGACAGCCCTTGAAAAAGGTCGACGGCGAGTGGCAAAGCATTAGCTGGCCAAAGGCCCTCGATGAGGTCGCCGACAGACTCAAGGAAACCCAGCACCGCCACGGTAGAGACGCGGTCGGCGTGTATCTGGGCAACCCCAATGTCCACAACACAGGCTCAATGCTGTTTAGTCGCGAACTCTTGCACGCCATCAAGACCCGCAATCGCTTTTCGGCGACCTCGGTTGATCAGTTGCCCCACCACTTGATCGCCTACAAACTGTTCGGCCACCAGCTAAAAATTCCGGTGCCGGACATTGATCGCTGCGACTACTTCCTGGTCATCGGTGCCAACCCCATGGCATCCAACGGCAGCATCATGACCGTACCGGATGTGCGCCATCGCCTGAAAGCAATCAAATCCGATGGCGGCAAATTGGTCGTGGTTGACCCCCGCCGCAGCGAAACCGCCGATATCGCCAGTGAGCATCTCTTTATCCGGCCTGGGAGCGACGCACTCTTGCTCGCCGCCATGATTCATTGTCTCTATGCCGATTCAAAGGTAGCCGACCATCGCCTGCACCAGCATATGGACGACATCGACAGTCTGGCAGATCACTTCAAGGACTTCAGCCCCGAAGAGGTGGCAGACGCCACTGGCATAACAGCCGCCGATATCCGCCGCCTTACCGAGGAATTTTGCGCTGCCGAGCGGCCTGTATGTTATGGCCGAATGGGCGTGTCCGTGCAGCCTTTCGGCACCCTCAGCCAATACCTGATTATGCTGCTGAATATTCTGCGTGGTCGCCTCGACGAACCCGGCGGATTAATGTTTACCACCCCGGCTGTCGATACGCTGGCCGTTACCGGCCCGGGGCGCTTTGACCAGAGCCGCAGCCGCGTGCGCGATCTGCCCGCCTTTTCAGGAGAATATCCGGTTGCCGCATTGGCCGAAGAAATTCTGACCGGGGGGGAAGGCCAGATTCGCGCCATGGTGACCGTTGCGGGCAACCCGGTGCTATCTACCCCCAATGGTCGCCAGCTCGACAAGGCGCTGGAGTCACTCGACTTTATGGTCAGCATCGACTTTTATCTGAACGAGACCAGTCGCCACGCCGATATTATTCTGCCACCGGTCAGCCCGCTGGAGCGCGAGCACTACGATGTGATCTTCCACCTCCTCGCCGTACGAAACAGCAGCCGCTACGCCGATGCACTATTCCCCAAACCCGATGGCGCCTACCACGACTGGGAAATTTTTCAGGCACTGGCTGACCGACTCGCACCACCGTCCGGGCTGATGGGCAAACTTAGCCATCGCGCCAAACGCTTTCTGACGCCGCGCCGCACACTAGACCACTTGCTCAAGCGCGGCCCTTACAAACTGTCCATCAAAAAGCTGCTGGATAAACCACACGGCATTGATCTGGGACCCTTGCAACCACAACTTCCAGACACCCTGATGCACGCTGACAAGCGCATTCACCTTGCGCCGGATTTTTTTCTCGCCGACCTGCACAGGCTACGCGAAAGCCTGGCAGGCCACGACCACAACGACAACTCTCTGCTACTGATTGGTCGCCGCCACGCCCGCAGCAATAACTCCTGGCTGCACAACAGCCAGCGCTTGGTCAAAGGCAAGTCGCGTTGTACAGCGCAACTCAACCCGCGCGACGCGGCACGACTGGGCCTTGAGGACGGGCAGAACGTCCGCATCACCTCTCGCGTGGGTTCTATTGTCATACCCGCAGAACTGACCGACGCGCTGATGCCCGGCGTGGTCAGCGTTCCCCACGGCTGGGGACACCAACGCGAGGGCGTGAAACTGGATATTGCCTCGCAGCACGCCGGTGTCAGCGTGAACGATCTCACCGACGAGCTCGCGCTGGATGCGCTATCTGGTAATGCTGCCCTGAATGCGGTGCCGGTACATTTGAGCCTGGCCAGCTGAGCGCCCGCTGCTGCGGGTTCCGCCTTTCAGCGAGCGTTGTGCCGGCAGCGCTCGCCGTCCATCAAGTTCACCTTCAAAAACCCCTTGTATCCCCTTGAGTCTGTGCCCAAAATAATCACAACTTAAGGGGTCAGCATGTCCGACGATAACGCCTACATCAAATGGTTCCGAAATTCCGCGCCGTATATCAATGCGCATCGCGGCAAAACCTTCGTGCTGATGATCAGCGGCGAGGCAGTTGCTCATCCCAACTTTTCTACCGTGATTCATGACATTGCCCTGCTCAACAGTCTCGGGGTAAATCTGGTTTTGATTCACGGCGCACGACCGCAAATTGAAGCCCGTGTAAAGCAACGCAGCATCGACAGCCGCTTTCATGGCGAGCTGCGTATTACCGACCCCGGCACCCTCGACTGTGTTTGTGACGCCGCTGGCTCGCTGCGCGCTCACATCGAGGCCCTGCTCTCAATGGGCGTTGCCAATTCCCCGATGCACGGCGCTGCAATTCGCGTTGCGTCCGGCAACTATGTCACCGCCAGACCCATTGGCGTGGTAGATGGCATTGATTTGGAACATACCGGTCAGGTGCGCCGTATAGACGCAGAGGCCATTCATCGTCAGCTGGCGCAAGACAATGTTGTGCTGATATCACCACTGGGCTATTCGCCAACCGGGGAGATATTCAATCTCGCGTTGGAGGATATTGTTGTGGAAACCGCGGCCGCGATTGAGGCCGACAAACTCATCATATTTGATGAGCAACCCGGCATTATTTGCGACGACGAACTCCTGCGCGAATGTGAGCTGCGCGACGCGCGCGCCCTGCTCGACACAGCCAGCAATGCTTCCAACCTGCAAACCATTATCCGAGCCGGTGAGCGCGGTATCAGCCGGTGCCACCTGATCGGCTACGCCGAAGACGGCGCTCTGCTGGAAGAGCTCTACACCCGCGACGGTGCCGGCACTTTGGTCTCTAGTGACCACTACGAAGAACTGGTGGCCGCAAATATCGATGACGTAGGCGGAATTCTGGAAATCATTTCGCCACTGGAAGACGAGGGTGTACTGGTCAAGCGTTCACGCGAACTACTGGAGAACGAGATCCACTGCTTCAAGGTGATTCGCCGCGACGGCGTGGTAATCGCCTGCGCAGCACTGTATCCCTATCCGGACAGTGGCTGCGGAGAAATCGCATGCGTCGCCACCCACCCCGACTACCGCCGCAGCGATCGCGGTGAAAGACTACTGCAGGCACTCGAGAAACAGGCGCGCTCGCTCGGACTCAGTTCGGTATTTGTACTCACCACCCGCACGGCTCACTGGTTTCAAGAGCAAGGATTTGTGTCGGCGACGGTGGACCAGCTGCCGCCCGGTAAACAGCAGCTCTACAATTTTCAGCGCAACTCCAAAGTCTTTAACAAGGTACTCTAGAACGCCATGCGCGTCCCACGAATTTATTGCGCCGAAGCCGAGTCGCCGCAGTCGACGCTCACTCTGGACGAGACCGCATCACGCCACCTCTGCCAGGTACTCAGACTGTCGAATGATCACCCCCTCACCCTCTTTAATGGTCGCGGCGGGGCTTTTGCCGCGCGAATAATCCGCGCCGACCGCAAGCGAGCCGAAGTCGCACTGGGCGAGGCCACAGGCGAGAGTCTGGAGTCGCCACTCCCCATTCATCTAGGCATTGCGTTGTCGAAGGGAGATCGCTTTGACTGGGTACTGCAAAAGGCAACGGAACTGGGAGTCAGTCACATCACGCCCCTGCACACCCAGCGCGTCGACGTGCGACTGAACCGGGAACGCGCCCAGAAAAAGTACAGGCACTGGCAGCAGGTATTGATCAGCGCCTGCGAACAGTCCGGCAGAAATACGCTACCCACTCTCGCGGAACTCACACAGCTCGAACCGTGGTTAACCCAGGTTGAAGCGGAGGGAAAATGGGTCCTGTGTCCGGACAAAGCCAAACCACTCGCGATGGCATCTAAACCGGCTTCAGTTGCGCTGCTTATTGGCCCCGAAGGGGGATTGGAAGACGCGGAAATCCAATGCGCTCAGAGCGCAGGCTTTAACGCCCTGCAGCTGGGGCCGCGCGTACTGCGAACCGAAACCGCGCCCCTGGCCGCCATTGCAATCCTCCAGCATCACTGGGGTGATATGTAAGCTCTAGCTTAGCAGCACCCGGCAGATCTGGGCCTCAATGACTTCGAGGTCGGGGATAACGCCCGGCTGACCCGACAGCAAAACCCGAGAAAGTTCGACGTGGCCACTGTGCGCATTCTCGTCAATTGTTAGATCTTCGGGCACGACACGATTCTGCCGTGGAATGCCATTACACATCAGTGCGTAGAAGGGCAGCTCTTCGCGACCGCTTATGCCGTTCAGAATCGCAACCTGCCCACCCGCCTCTGGGGCCTGTGCAAGGTCGCCATTCAAGCGTTCAAAGGATATCAAAGGGACTTTTTGTCCCCGCCAAGCCACCATGCCAATAAACCATTCCGGTGCATTGTCGAGGGGCTCCGGCTCACCGGAACTGACAAATTCGGCAATATTGACGTTGGGCAAAATCAGGCTTTTACTGTGTGAGGGCAGCATCAGCACCGGTACTGAATCGGTGAACTGTAGCGCCTTTAGGTCCTGTTCCATCAAATGCCTCGTAAGCTTAGCTGGCTCATATTATAGGTTGCGGCGACTCTCATGAGCGAGGGTGGCGGCAAGCTGATGCACACCGCCATTGACACTGACCAAGCCCGTTGCCAGAGCCGCTTCCGGCATGGTGGGATCAAGACAATCCTGCGGTGCCTGCACCCAGACCTGGCCACCGTAGCGGCAAACGTCGCGCGTGCCCTGCTCACCATCCTTGCAGGTGCCACTGAAAATAATCATACCCAATCGCTCACGGTACTGCAGGGCAAGATCCCGCGCAACGTCGTCAATACAGGGCCTGAATTGTCCCTGCCAAGCCTTACTCGACGCAATGACGCGCCCAAAGGGCAAAAATCTCGGCCTGATTTCTGGCGCGACGATTAACAATTGGCCGGACTCCAATCGGGCTTCTCCGCGAAACATTCCGGCCCGATAGTGTGTATTGCGATTAATGTGAGTAACCAGCGCCTGATCAAAAGCTTCTTCGATATGTTGTACGTAAACAAAGGCCGCCGGCACCTCGGGTGGAAGAGCTGCCAAAAAAGCCGTCACTGCATCGGGCCCACCCAAAGAGGCACCCAACAACCAGACCTGCCGCGCTTCGCCTTGCGGGCTGACCTGCCTCTCAGCCAGGGTACTGTCCAGCTTCCTCATCAACTGCAGCTGCCAGTGCTGCAGGCCAACATTATCCGGTGGCCACTCGTCGAGAACAATCGTCGGTGCCTGCGACACGCCGGCGATGTAATCCAGCGCCCGCTCAATGCGATGAGGAGGCAGAAGCACCAGCCAGATCTTGGGGCGCTCTTGCAGGTCGCGATGGGCGCCCTCCAAGTGATCCACATCGCAACTGAGCAAGACATAATGCGACGCCTTTACCAGCTGATTTTCCAGCCAGCTGCGTTTGCGAGCGTCATCAATGACCAGAGCCAATTGCGTCATTTGATCACGACCAGGCTATACAGCCCCAACTCCGGCGCGCAGCGTCAATGCACAACCTCGCCCATGACCTCGGAGATCGCCTGCAATAGTGTGATTTCCTGATAGGGCTTGCCGAGATATTTATTGACGCCGAGGCTGAAGGCACGCTCTCTGTGCTTGTCGCCGGTTCGCGAGGTAATCATGATGATGGGGATGTCCTGCAAACGGGCCGTGTGGCGGACGCGACTCGCCACCTCGAAACCGTCCATGCGCGGCATCTCGATATCCAGCAGAATGACATCCGGTAACTGCTCACACGTTTGCAGCTGCGTAACCGCATCCACGCCGTCTTTTGCCAGCATGACGTCAATACCCTGACGCTCAAGCAGACGCGAAGTAACCTTGCGCACTGTAACCGAATCATCGACGACCATCACAAGGCGGTTGCGCTGTTCAATCTGTTGGGCCTTTTGCTCCAGCATGGCATCGCGACCGCGCTGTACGTCCACCCGTATCAGGGCCGGAACGTCGACGATAACAACCACGCTGCCATCCCCCAGCACTGTGGCACCGGAAAGGCCGTGCACATGACTGAATTGTGGCCCCAGCGCCTTAACGACGATCTCGCGCGAGCCCAGAATACTGTCGACTTGAACAGCCGTCGGGCGGTCGGTACCCCGTGCCAGCAATACTGGGCGTGCTTCGGTCTGGCCTTCGAGATGCGGAGTCATAATGGTTCGCAGGAGTCCGCCCAGGTAGCGCAGGGAATAGGACTGATTCGCATACTCAAAAGGCGGTGCGTCCGGCTGATAATAGACTTCCAGCTCATAGGGGCTGACGCGGACAACACCTTCGACGGTATTAATGGGAATCGCAAAGATATCGCCGCCAACACTAACCATAAGCGCCCGGTTAACCGACACAGTGAAGGGAAGCCGGATCGTAAAGCGCGTCCCCTTACCACGCGTCGACTCGACTTCCACACCGCCACCCAGCTGTTTGATTTCGCTGTAGACGACGTCCATACCGACGCCACGACCTGAAATCTGGGTCACCTGGCTCGCGGTGGAAAACCCCGCTTCAAACAGGAACTCACTCAGCTGACCTTCGGTCACATTTTGCTCAGCGGTTATCAGGCCAAGAGCTATGGCCTTTTGCCGAACCGCCTCGAAGTCTATACCCGCACCGTCGTCAGTAAGTGTTATCAGGACATCGCCGCCCTCGCGGCCAAAGCGCATGCTGATATTACCCACCGGATTTTTGCCTGCGGCGCGCCGTTCGTCTGCCGTCTCAATACCATGATCGACCGCGTTGCGAAGCATGTGCTCCAGCGGCGGAATAATTCGTTCCAGTACCTGTCGATCGAGCTCGCCTTCGGCGTTGTAGACTTTAAAGTCGACGCGCTTGCCAATCTCCAGACTAACCTGTCGGACTATGCGGCGCAGGCGCGGAATCATGCGGGTAAAATGCACCATCCGCGAGCGCATCAACCCTTCTTGCAGCTCCGTGTTGATTCGACCCTGCTGCAGCAGGAGCGTTTCCATATCGCGGGTTCGCTCGCCAAGGGTGTGGCGAATATCGAGCAGGTCCGATGAGGATTCCATCAACGAGCGCGACAATTGCTGCAACTGGGAATAACGGTCAAACTCGAGCGGATCAAAACCTTCCTGTTCGCTGCCAACTTGCTCCTGCCGAAAGAGAATCTGTGCTTCCGTCTCGATATCTAAACGCCGCACCTGCTCCTGCAGGCGCTCAACCGTCATGGCCATTTCATCCAGCGACATGGTCAGTTCTGCGACCTGCTCTTCAGCACGGCCCCGGGAGATCGAGGTCTCACCAGCCAGGTTGACGAGATTCTCCATCAGCTGGGCAGAAACCTTGACCATTTCCTGCGGCATCTGGGATTCCATGGTCGCAGGGGCACTGCGATCATTGGCAGATAATGACAGCGCGTCGCCCGGTGTTTTCTGAGTGGGCTCCGGCGATTTCGCGGCGGGAATCGCCGGCAACAAAGGCTCACTGCTCCAGTGTGGGTTACCCTTGCGAACGGCGTCCAGGCCCTCGGTCAAGCGGTCCTGATAAGCCAGCATCTGCGACAGAAAATCATCGTCGCGACGCTCGCCCTGACTAACGTAGCTCTCGAACTCGTGACAGAGGTCACCCAAGCCACGCAAGCCGGCCAAACGTGCACCACCCTTAAAGGTGTGCAGGTGGCGCTGCAACAATTCCAGGTGTTCGCTGTTGGCGCGATCACTGGTCCAGTACTGAATGGCGTCATCAATAGCCTCGACCAGATCGTCAGCTTCCTCCAGGAAGATATCGACCACTTCAGGCTCGGCGCTGAAGGGCTCCACCTCTGCTGCGGGCAGGCTGAGTTCGACTTCTTCAAGCTCACTGGAGTCTGGGTCGATTGCATCATTCAGGATGGGGGGCTCGGAACCGGGCTGCTGGACTGTAAAGGCTTCGCCGCGGCGCACCGCAGCAACACCGGCTACCAGCCCATCCTGATAGGCATGCAGACGCGGTAGAAACTGATCACTGTTTGACTCACCACTGCTGATCGACTGCTCGACAAAACTTTCGAAATCGTGGGTGTAGGAACCCAGTGCAGACAAGCCCGCCATGCGCGCACCGCCTTTAATGGTATGCAGGTGTCGCAACAGGTTCTTCAGATCATTCTGGCTACCATCGCTGTCTGACCAGGCGTTGACCGCCTCGTCAATACCTTCGAGGAGTTCGTCCGCCTCTTCAAGAAATATGGATGCAATTTCAGGGTCATAGTCATCCGTCGCCTGGACATCTGATTGCGCTATCGAAAGCGTCTCGGTCACAAGCGGAATTGCTTCGTCTGCCAATGCACCCTGGTTATCAGAAATAGTACTTGCAGAAGACCCTTCCTCTTCCGCCCAGTCTTCAGCAGACTCCTGAGGCAGCTCCATGTCACCGAGCGCCGTGTCGGGGTCAAAAGCGCGCATACTCGCAAGCAGAACAGTTGCCGGAGCCGGCTTTTGCTCGGCAGCCAATTGATTGAGCATCTGCTCCAGCGCATCGCTGGCCTGACGACACAAATCAATCGCCTCTTCAGAGACCGGCTCCTTCGCCGAGGACATTAATTCCTGCAGGGCTTGCGCCAGCTCGCCGATCGCCTCAAGGCTTTTGATCTCGCTGGCACGCTGCGCAATCTGGCCACTGGTCTGTGCCAATCGTCGCAAACTCGCGGCATCAGCGTAGTGTTCCAGTGTATGCGACATAGCGGTAAGCCGGTCGCCTGTTTCAACCATGAAACTATCGAGCTCGCCGGGAGAAAGTTGCTCTTCACCCCGATCTATCTGCTGGGCATTCAGCAGTATGCGTCGGTGCAGTGATTCGATACGGCGCAGCATGACTTCAACGTTATTAATAGTGCCGCCATCACCGCTTTCAATGCGGTCGATTGTCTGGCTGACAGCATTCATCACGTCCCTGAGCAACACCAAACTGTCGACATCAGCCGCAACGCGCAGTGAGCGCATTTCTTTAACAAATTTTTCCAACGGCGAAATCAGCTCCGCCAAGCTTTGCATCTCCGCCATATTGGCGGCGCCCTTGAGCGTGTGTAATGAGCGCTGAACAG
>JBFKDP010000015.1:0-27667 GCA_041619575.1 Litorivivens sp. | reverse complement strand
AGTACATAGGTCGGGGCGCCTTCAAACCAGCGTATGTCATCTGGCTGACCAAATCGGGGAATCACAGCAAAGCGCGATGGCATGTCGTGCATGACCGGCACATATATATTCTGCGTCAGAAGTTCTTCATGCCAGAACATGGGAAAATCATTCAGGATAGAATAGTTTTTGGAAAAGGCCATATCGTGAGGCAAGCGCGGCCCCGGCAGCTCAACCGGCACATAATGCTTTAGACGATTATCCGCACTGACCACACCATAATGCATGTAGGGTGCGTGCTTGGAGTAATTGAAAAACAACAGCTCACCTGTGTTCTCATCAACCTTGGGGTGAGCCGAGATGCCATCAATTGGCGTCCAGGCTTCAATACCCAGAGTGTCCAACGTGCAGGGATCAAGGCGATAGCCCTCGCCACACTGCCAGAATGTCGATAAAGCCTTCCCCGCATGCACCGTCACATCCGTTGATGAGGAATCTTTCAAATGCTCGTGGGCTCCCCAGCCGGGACGTCTGGATTTTTCAGGCTTGCCGGCCATTCCCACCCACAAAGGACCACCCGCTTCTGCTTCGGCCTCAAAGCCGCGAGTACGCACAAAACGATTGCGGTATTCAACTTCACCCTTCGAGAAGCGCATCATGTGCAGCATGCCATCACCGTCAAAGGGGTGATATTTGCCGATAGACGTGTGCACCGGATTTTCTGTGTTTCTCAGGTAAACACCGCTGATATCCTTGGGAATTTCACCAATGACCTCCAGGTCCGTTGCGGTATATTCTTCAAAATTTGGTGTCCAGGCACCGCTGCGATAGGGATGCTCGTCGTTTTCAGGGAGCGTGCTACTAACACGCTGCACTAGGGTTGTTGGCATGGTAATTCCTTGTCAGCAATCTTTAATTCGTAGCTTATTTAGATAGATTGGGGCGGGCGCAGTATCAGCGCCGGGGTTGCGGCTTTGTAGGCCTGATAGTCGGGGTTGTCGCCCCACTCTTTGTCGGCCCGCTGCTCAAGCAATGGCACACCGCTGATGCGGGTCAACAGCAAGGCAACAAAAATTGGCGAGACCAAAGTGACATATTGCCAGCCCTGTAAAACCGGGAAGGCAATGATGGCCACACCTGCCCACAGCACGATCTCGCCAAAGTAGTTGGGGTGTCTCGACCAGGCCCAGAGTCCGCTTTGAATAAAACGTCCGGCATTGGCTGGATCATTGCGAAACGCACTCTTCTGCCTGTCCGAAACTACCTCGATCGCAAAGCCACAGACCCACACCAGAAAACCAATAAGGCCTACAAGCCCCAAAGGGCGACTCTGCTCGCCAGTCATTGCCGCCAGCGCACAGGCTAGCGTCAGAAAGACCCAAAGCCCCTGCAGGCTCCAAGTCGTTAGAAAGCGGGGAAAGAGTACTTTTATGGCATCAAACCTCGGATCTCTACCCGCCCGTCGAATGCGCAGAAAGAGAAACGAACCCAAACGCCCGGCCCAGATCAGCACCACCCCCCCCAACAGCAGGGAACGCGGATCATTATTGCCATAGACCAGAGCGATTATCACGAGCGTGATGTAGGTCAGACTACCGGTCAGATCGAAATAGTGTTCTGTCTGCGCCAGATAGGACGGGATAAATACCACCCACTGCACAACAAAGCCTAGCAGCGCACAGACCGCAAACAAGGGCCAGCCAGCAAATTCCACTGATGAGGGTCCGGCTGCCGCCACAACGGCGCCGGCCAGCATAATAATAATGACATGCGCGATCATCGCGCGAATCCAGGGTTTCACGTGTCAATCTCCAGTCAAGCGTCAGGGTTTTCGAGCAGACGTGCGATAACGCCGCTCAGTTCGCGATGCAGCGCATCACCGGGGGCCATTTGCAGTACCGCCGGATTGTTGTAACCCTCGGACAGAATCATCATTGCCCGTGCGATGTCTCGCGCATCTCCCGCCCTGAAAAGTCGCGCGCTCTGGCCAAGCCGTACAAAGCGCTCGCAGCAGTCTATCGCCCGCTTCTCGCTATCTGCGTAAACCTGACGTACCGCAGCTGAACTCAAGGCCTTTGCCTGAGCAATGGCAAAGAGGACACTGTTCGAACGGAAAAAACGCACACAACCCGCAACCCATAGCGCCGCGAATTTCTCAAGACCAATGTCCAGCAAAGTCTCCACTTTGAGACCCTCAGTAACGTGGCTCACCAGATCATCCATCAGCGCCCGATAAGCAGCATCAAAGGCTTCGTCCTGCGACTCAAAGTGGTTGTAAAACGTGGCAGTTGACGCCTTGGCGCGCCGGGCAACCTTTTCAGCATTGAAACTCCCGACACTTTCCAACTCTTTGCGCACAGCTGCCACCAGCCGCATACGCGTGCGATCCGTCTTGCTCATCGTGCTTTCAATCGCGGGGGATACCGACACGTCGACAGCCTCTTTTCGAGTTAATTTCAATTAGTTTGACACAAATATATTATAAAAGTACAGTTGTGACACATTAATTAGAATAGTTTTCTATTTTTAGAGGATTCAACGTGACCCAGCCCCCAGCTCTACGCCCGCAGCGCAAACAATCCCAACGATCCTCACGTCAGGTTACAGCACCTCTGCTAGTAGCACTGGCTGCAAGCAGCGTGGTGGCCCAGCCACAGGAAGGTGAACCTCGCAGGCAACTGGAGGAGGTCGTCGTCACCGCGCAAAAGCGCTCACAAAGCCTGACCGATGTGCCGGTATCAGTCACCGCCCTGAGTGGTGACCGCCTTGCAGATGCGGGTATCGAAAATCTCAGTGATCTGTCTGAATACGCACCTAACTTCAAACTGGTGGACTCCGGCTTTATCCCGAACATCTACATGCGTGGTGTCGGCTCCGGCTCCAACCAAGGCTTTGAACTGTCAGTAGGGATTTTTGCTGACGGTGTCCACCTCGGGCGACCACACCAAACCCGCTCAGCCTTTATGGACTTGGAGCGAGTGGAGGTACTGCGCGGCCCCCAATCGATTCTGTTTGGCAAGAACGCGATTGCCGGTGCACTGAGCCTGATATCCGCCAAGCCGGGCGAGGAATTTGAATTTGACCTGAGCGCCTTGACGGGGCGTTCTGATGACGACAAACAGGAAATCACTGGCGCTGTTTCCGTCCCGGTGACCGACAGTTTCGGCTTCAGACTGGCAGGCCGGGTACGCGAAGAAGAAGGCTACATGTACAACGAAGTACTGGAGCGCGACGAACCCGCTGTCGACGAAGACGCTTGGCGACTCACGCTGGCCTACGCTCCAAACGACGCGCTGGACAGCAGCCTGAAACTGGAAAAATCCACGCGCAAACAAACCGGCCGCACCTACGAAATGACCCGTGACAGCGCGCTAACCCGCTGCTCCGGGGAAGATACCGAAATGAACAGGCGGCGCGCTGCCGACGCCCCCGAAGAGGGAAAAATCGACACCTTTAACGCCACGCTCAATATCGACTGGCACCTTGAGGCTGGCACCCTTACCAGCGTCACTTCAAAAACCGGTTATGATTCCGCAGACCTGTTCGATGCCGATTCCAGCAGTTTCGACACCCTCTACATTTTTGGCACGGAAGACTACGACCAATTCAGCCAGGAACTGCGTTTCACCTCCCCCAGTGGCGGTTTTGTGGAATACATCGCGGGCGTCTTCTACCAGCAGAACGACCTGCATTTCTACGAGGAAGGCCCCCTGAAAGTTCGCACGGGCGGTGTGCAGCCGACGGGCATTTGCGCCCTAGACACCCAGGTTGTGGTGGATACCTTTATCGACCGGGATTTTTATGTCGACACAGAAGCCTGGTCGGCCTTCTTCCAGTTTACGCTCAACTGGACACCAACACTGCGCACAACCTTTGGCCTGCGAAAGGTAGAGGAGGAAAAAACATCCTCTCGTGAATTCCGCATCTATGACGACGAAAATCGCGGCTCGGCAGACCCTGCCACGCTGATCCTGCTGGACAACCTGCGTATCAATCCACACAGTCTGGAAGGCGAGCGCGAAGCCTCAAACCTGCTGCCCTTGGTCAACCTGCAGTGGGACGCCACCGATACGATGATGACCTATATCAGCTACACAGAAGGGGCCAAATCCGGTTCCTACGATGCGCGCGGCAATAATGATCGAGATGAGTTCAATGGCGGTGGCCGCAATTACGAGTATGACGACGAGCTCGCAGATGCGTGGGAAATTGGCGCAAAGATGACGCTGGCCGAAGGTACAGCTGATTTGAATATTGCCTTGTTCTACGTTGAATACACCGACATGCAAGTCAGCGTTTACGATGGCTCCTCAGCCTTTAACGTGCTGAACGCCGGCGAGGCTCTGACTCAGGGCATCGAGCTGGACGGCCGCTGGCTGGTCACAGACTGGTTCCAACTCACCGGCTCTGTTGCCTACCTGGATTTTGAATGGACGGAATACAACAACGGCCCTTGTTTCGTCGGACGCAGCGACAGCAACGCCGACGGTTCATGTGTCCTTACCGGCATGGAGAATGTGCAAACCCCCGAATGGACAGGCACGCTTTCCACGCACTTCACGGCGCCCTTGCCGGGAAATCTACTACTGGGCTTAACGCTTGACGCCAATTACAAAGATGAGCACTTCACATCATCAGACCTCGATCCGCGCGGCTTCCAGGAAGCCACCACGCGCTATAACGGTCGCCTCCAGATTGGTGCGGACGATGGTCGCTGGAACGTTGCGCTGGTTGGAAAAAACCTGAGTGATGAAACGACAATGGGCGCCTCAGCCGCCACCCTGCTAGACGTCGGCGGCTACCGCGCAACAATAGAACCAGCACGCACTGTGTACCTGGAAGGCCGATACCGCTACTAAGACTGGTCACGGCACAGAACCAACCAGTCAATCCCAATTTCACAAGATTGACTGGTACCTCCTCCACTACGCGCTAGAATTTAAAGCATCCTTCATCGAACTAACATTGAAACAAACTCGACTAACGGCAACACGGCTGAAACGCTGGGTATAAATTACACCCCAGAAGCCTGATCACCGTGCTTTTACCAGCAAGGGTTATGCATTCATTTGACAAGCAACGAGCCATTAACGATTAGCAGACCAGGCCCTGATATTACCCCTCCGGGTTGAGAATGCACATTGGCCCAAACACCACGGCGCTTGTCGAACAAAAACACTCTTTCGTCACAAACTCGAGACAAAAAAAAGCCCCGCTCGTAAGAGCGGGGCTTTTTTACTATATGGCGCGCCCGGGACGATTCGAACGTCCGACCGCCTGGTTCGTAGCCAGGTACTCTATCCAGCTGAGCTACGGGCGCAAAATCAGCGAACTGATTGAGGCGCGTACTATAGGGAAGCGGCCCTCACCTGTCAACCACAGCGACCCAAAAAGGTCTCGCCGACGGACAGTTTTAACCCGCTAATTCGCCTAATATTTGAGCGCCAAACTCACGCCATAGGTCTGCGGCATGCCGGTTGTGCGGTACTTCAGATCACCCACGCCCTGCTGCACACTGTTGACCACATATTCGCTGAAGATGTTCTTGCCCCACAGGGTAATCATCCAGTCGCTGTTCAGCCGGCCAAAGCGCAGGCGGGCATTCGTCACGCCGTAATCCGGGTGGGCAAAAATAGGGTCGCCTTCTATGCTGGAGTTGGTTTCATCCACGTAGACATAGTCCACACCCACACCAAGCTCATAGTTGTCCCCTACTGGCAGGCTATAGTCACCTGTTAGAGAGTAAGACAACTCTGGAGAGTAGTTAAACTCCTGCCCCGCCAGATCAACCTCTTCTCCCCGGTTGTTGATGGCCTGAAACTCCAAGATTTCGGTCTGCAGGTAGGCGATGGCACCCGCAAGGTAGAGGCCATTGAATGGCGTCAGGGTAAAGTCGAGTTCAATGCCCTTCACTTCAGATTTGGGTGCATTGCGCAGGGTCGGCAGCGCACCGAATACCGGGTCGTTAAAACGCGAGAGCAATTGCTTATCGCGGTAGCGGTAATAAAAAACTGCACTATTGATATGGGCTTTTCTATCCCAAACATCCACTTTGGCACCAAGCTCATAGGCGTCGACCTGCTCTTGCTTGGCAGACTCTAGCTGGGCGTGATCCGATGTCTGAAACAGCGGGAAGGAACCTGATTTGAAACCACGCGTGTAAGACGCATAAAACAGGTAGTCGTCACGGGGCGTCCAGTCGATAACTGCGCGGTAGGACATGCTGTCTTCTTCCAGGGTCTCATTGTAGGCGCCTACTTTGCCGCCCTCACCCACACTGAAGCAGCCATTTACGTCGACAATTTCTGGCGTGGTTCCCGCCTCCAGTGCACGCTGGGTCGCCAGAGCCTGGAACAGGCCATACATGCCATTAACCGGGCTTTTAGAGCCAGAACATCCCGAGTAGGAGCGCTCTTCTTCGGTGTAGCGGGCACCCAGTATCAGTTTGAAATCCTCAACGAATTGCCACTCAAAATTGGCGTAGGGCGCCCTAGATTCGTACTGCAGGTCGGCTACCGAGAAATAGTATTCCGTGATTAGCAGGCTTTGCTCCAGAATGGGCGCGGGAAACACCACACTCGCATTGCCGCTCATGATGAGGTCAAGGTATTCATCCACCGTATCGCGCGGCGTGGTGTGATAGCCCACCAGCCAGCGGATAGACTCGCTGTCGTTCCAGCCGCTTAGGCGCGCTTCATAATCAACCACCTCCATCACCACGTCAACGGCCAACTCGGCGTGACGCTGGTTAAAGGCACCGGTGGGAATTTCAGAATCGTCACTCACGAGTTCGGTGTAAGAGCCCAGCAAGTCAAGCTGCAGATTGCTGTTGATATTCCAGCGCGACTTGAGCGACACCTGCTTGAAAGTTTCGTCGAGCTTGAAATCCATGGGGCGACCATCAGAGCGTACGCATTCGGGGTGCCCAGTGCACCACTCAGCCACACGGTTATCACCCGTGTCGCGGCTGACCAGCGGGTAGTCGCGAACACTCTGGGCCACCAAACCCTGCTCTGAACCCGGTATCTGGCTATCATTGGCGTAGGGATTTTGCGGCACTAGCGCGATGGGCTGGCCTGCCTGAGCATCGCTGCGGTCACGCCACTGCGTGGCGACCAGGTTAAAGCTGATAACTTCGCTGGGCTGCCATTCCAACAGCAGGCGAATGGCATCGCGATCCTGTTCGCCCAAGGTTTTGTCTTTATTGGTATTGCTGTATTGCCAGCCTTCATCACGCTGAATGTCGCGCGCAGCAATCCGGTAATTCAAGCCATCAAAAAGCGGCCCTGAGACATAGGCCTCGTAATCTTTGGTATCAAAGCGGCTATAGGTCGCCGTCAGACCCGCTTCAAACTCCATAGCAGGCTTGTTGGCGATAAAGTTGATCGCGCCGCCCGTGGTGCTGCGACCAAACATGGTGCCTTGCGGCCCCTTGAGCACTTCCACTTGCTCGATATCAAAGATGGCGCCCTTGGACATAATGGAATACGGCAGGTTCACCTCGTCCAGATAGACCGCCGTAGTGGGGGTTGCGAAATAACTGCTGTCGGTAAAGCCCACACCTCGCAAGGTATAAACCGGTGCTCCCTGTCCGCCTTCAGAGACGACCAGGCCGGGAACCACCCCGCCCAGCTCGCGGGCATCACTCACCCCGAGGGTTTTGAGTTGTTCGCCCGACAGCGCCGTGACCGCAATGGGTACGTCCAGCACGTTCTCTTCCCGCCGTTGGGCCCGCACAACCACTTCTTCAATCAACATTCGGCTACGAAATTCTGGCGCGTCAGCCGTCGCTTCCTCTTGCGCAATAACTGGGGGCACCCCAAGCAAAAGTGCGGTGACGGAAAGCAGGGGAGCAATCGCTATTCGCGGTGCATGGATTAAGAATTTCACTGCAAGCAACCTGATCATTGTATGAGGCCGGAATTTGGCAGCGCCGATTGTAGTGAAAGGAGGCATTAATGGAAATTTGTGACACAGCGCAGGAAGGGAGAATACGAGCTGCTGCGGAGATCAGTCGAACAGCGACGTTGCCAGCGCTAGCCCTCGGATTGCGCCGAGCCCGCCCGGCACATTCCCGTCAGGCGGCACAGGCAAGAGCACCGCGAACTCCTAAGTAGCTGATATAGAAAAACTATTTCTTTGAATATGCACATCTCATTCTATCGGGACAAACGCCATACTCAAACAGGAGCCGCTTTAGCCCGGCCCCTGACTGATCAATACCGTGACTCTCGTTATTCCTTCAAGGCATAAGAGTAGAACGAAATATTCCAATGGGTGCCGTGCCCTGCACCTTAACCAGCGCCTTTTTCGGCACCGCCTAACGGCGCCTGCGGTATTCCATGCGGCGCAGAAAATCTTCCATAAACGAGGTATAGAGCTGGCTGCCCAAGTACTGGTCCTCGACTCCCGAATCTATACTCGGGTTGTCGTTAACCTCTATCACCGCCACGCGCTTGCCCGCCTGTTTGAGATCGACACCGTAGAAGCCGTCGCCAATCAGCTTGCAGGCACTCAGTGCCGCCTCAACCACTGCCTTCGGCGCTTCAAAGGTCGGCATCGCATCAAAGCCTCCGGATTTTACGCTGCTGTCTGCGCCATGCTTATAGATCTGCCAGTGGTCTTTCACCATATAATAGCGGCAGGCATAGAGCGCCTTGTTGTTGAGCACGCCAATTCGCCAGTCATATTCGGTATACATATATTCCTGCACAAGGAGCAGGGCCGAACTCTTGAGTAACTTGCCACCCTGCTCTTCCAGTTCATTGCGGTCAGCCACCCTGACCACGCCCCGGGAAAAGGAACCGTCTGGCACCTTGAGCACCAGAGGAAATTCCATATCAGCGAGTTTTTCAGCCAGCATACCGGCGTCAGTCTTGTGCAAGATGCGCGTCTGCGGGGTGGGTATATTCTGCTTGTTCAACAGCTCCGCCAGATAGACCTTGTTGGTACAGCGAAGGATCGAGGTCGGATCGTCAATAACCACCAAGCCTTCGGCTTCAGCCTTTTTGGCGAACTGATAGGTGTGATGGCCTACCGAAGTCGTTTCGCGGATAAACAAACCATCGTATTCCGGAATACGCATGTAGTCTTTCGGGCCAATCAGCTCTGCAGAAATCCCCTGCTCTTCCGCCGCCTTGATAAATTTCTTCAGCGCAACGCGATCACTCGGCGGCATCTCCTCTTTGGGGTTTGCCAGTATCGCCATATCGTAACGAAAGCGCTTACCGGCTTTGGGCTTGCGCCAGAGTTTGCTGCTAAAGCGCTCAAAGGCATTGGCAAAGGCTTCCTGCTCGGCGCTGCCTTTCAGGTCACGCAAAGAGATCGGACGAATTTTTTCTACCTGCCAGCCCTTGTCGTACTCCAGGTCGACTTCCATCAAGGGGCAGGGAAAGCGTTCAAACAGGGTTTTTGCCAGCGGCGAAAAACGCTCGTCCGCGCACTCGCCAAACCAGATGCGCACCGCAAGGCTGGTTTCGCCACTGGCATGAGGTAGTTTTTTCAGGGACGGATCAATGCCATCCAACTGAATGGACGAGAGGGAGCGCGAGCGAAAATCGCTGAGCGTCCGCACCGAGGGGAATACGTGGTGCCCGCGCGCTTCGGCCAACAGCGCACAGTACCAGGCACTGCCAAGATACTTGTAATTGCGGCACAGGTTGATGACCCTTACCCGCTCGGACTTGAGTGTGGCAAGCTGGGACAAGTAATCCTGAAAGGTGATGACATCCTGACTGGGGTAGTAAGGTGACCAATCGGACAATTCATCGACAACCACATAAAAACGGGGCATGCTCTATTCCCAAGAGAAGGTTTAAAAACGGCGCATTGTCTGGCCAATCATCGCACATCGCAATACGCTTTCAATACTTATTTACACAGGTAAAAAGCGGCGTATGATTCAGCTTCCCGCAACGACCTGTTCAGGTACCCGGCCATGCATCAACTGCTGCCAAGCTTAGACCTCAGCGCCTTCTCAAGCGACTACCAGTCCGCTCGCCGGGAATTTCTCGCGCGCTTTCAGGCGCTGCCCAAGTTGGCCTTGGCCGAGCATATTCACCATCGTCACCCCGAGGCGGGGCCAGATGGAAAACCCCTGTATGCAGACTGGCTACTGCTTTCAAAAAGTCCGCAACCCAGACGTCTACTTGTGGTCATTTCAGGCACACACGGCGTCGAGGGTTTTGTAGGCTCGGCTATTCAGTGCGACCTGCTCGGCAATGGTGTCGCCCAGCTCCTTGAAGATGAGTCTCTAGCAGTTCTTTTTATACATGCGCTGAACCCCTGGGGCTTTGCCTGGCTGCGCCGCTGCGACCATGAAGGGATCGACCTGAACCGCAACTTCGTTGATTTTAAAGGTGGGCTGCCGAATAACGGCGCCTACGCCACGATGCACCGATTGTTAAGCCAACCCGCAGAGAGCGTACTGAACGGGCACGCGCCACTGTCGCTCGACGCAATCACTCGCGGCCAGTATCAGTATCCGCAGGGACTGTATTTTGGCGGCCACGGTCCGAGCTGGTCTCGACAGTGGCTGGAGTCTCGCAAGCACTCGAGTATTTTTACGCAGCTGCAACACATCGCCGTGATCGACCTGCACAGCGGTCTCGGCCCCTTTGGCTATGGGGAAGTGATTAGCGATCATCCTCGCCATACCACTGGCTTCGAACTGGCTCGCAACTGGTACGGCGCCAATGCCATGTCCAGTGAACTGGGCGAGTCCGTGTCAGCACCGAAATCCGGACTGATGGATTTTTTCTGGCATAGACTGCTGGGCGAACGCGGCTGCTTCGTCACACTGGAATTTGGCACCTACTCCGACCGGGAAATGATAGACGTGCTGATAGAAGAACAGCGCTACTTCCGTCGTTGCAAAGATAGCGCAGCAGAGCGCAATCTCGACGACCCGAGTGTGCTGGCACTGAAAGATTTTTTTTACCCAGCTGGGACAAGCTGGCAGCAGGCAACACTCTTGCGGGCTCGTCAGGTGGTAGACATGGCACTTAGCGGCTTGAACCGTTCATGAGCATTAAGATTCGCGCGGGCACGCGCTTTGATATTGATGCCCTGCTGACACTGGAAAACAGTAGTTTCAACACTGACCGCATCTCGCGGCGCAGCTTTATGCGTTTTGTCAGCAAAGGCGCGCACAGCCTGTTGGTCGCCGACAAGTCAGGCGAACTGCTGGGCTATGTACTGGTTTTGTTTCGCTCGGGCACCAGCCTTGCCCGCATCTACTCCATTGCCGTTGCCGATGCGGCGCGAGGCCAAGGTGTTGCCAGCAAATTGCTAAGCCAAGCCGAACTGATTGCCAGCAAGCGTTACTGCCTGTTTATACGCCTTGAAGTTCACACAGAAAATGCGGCCGCCTTGGCCCTGTACGAGAAATTTGGCTACAAGAGCTTCACCCGCCTCAAGCAGTACTATGAAGATGGCGGCGACGCGGAGCAGCTTGAAAAGCGCCTACTGCCCACGCCGCGCTCTACCGCACCGGCGCCCTACTATCAGCAGACAACGGAATTTACCTGTGGCCCTGCCTCATTAATGATGGCCATGCAGGCGCTGACCAAGAGTTACCAACCGAGCACCCAGGAAGAACTCCAGATCTGGCGTGAGGCGACCACCATCTTTATGACAGCCGGTCACGGCGGATGCTCTCCCCATGGCCTGGCTGTGAGCGCCCGCCATCGCGGGTACAAACCAACGCTCTACATCAATACCGATGAAACGCCGTTTATTGATTCAGTACGCGGCGAGGATAAAAAGCGGGTGCTGACGCTGGTGCACGAAAGCTTTGAGCAGCAGATCAAAGACGCCAAAATCGAGGTGCGCCTGCAAAACCTCAGCGCACAAGAGATCAAGGACATCTTGTCACTGAATCTTCCTGTGGTAGCCTTGATCAGCACCTGGATGCTTAACCGCAGCAAGGCGCCGCACTGGGTCTTTGTAAGCAATGCCAATGCCGATTTTGTGTATATCAATGACCCGGATCCGCCCGATGCACCCTGGCAGGCCGATGACTATCGCAGGGCACCCATTCCAGTGGAAAACTTTGTTCGTATGGCCGCCTTTGGCCGCCGCAAACTACGTGCACTGCTTGTGCTAGACAAACCAGGAGACTGAGTGACTTACCGAGAACAGCTGAAAGCCCTTTCCGATGAATTGCTGGTGCTGCAAAAGCCGATTCTGGTACTCGACTCGATCAAGTGGTCTTATCAAACCAAAGTTGATTTTCTTGCCAAGGGCGGCAAGGAACTGCCCGCTATCGACAACGAGTACTACCAGCGCATGCCGCTCAGTTTTGACGCACCCAAAACCCAGGCAGCACTAAGCGACTTGCAGCAGCGCATCCGTCAAAAACTTGGCGCCAGTGACCCCCTCGGCATGATCCTGCAGCAAACAGCGGAGCAGTACCAACTGGTCGTCGATATGCTGCAGCAGCGCGGCACACCCGGTTTTATGCGGAGCTCTCAGGCACTGTATGGCTCCGGCAACGATCATCTTCGCGGCGACAGAAAGACGCTGATAGAACTGGGCGAACGCCTGTGCCACATTTTTTCCCTGCCAGCAGCACGCAAGCTCAACGTGGCCTACCCAAAAACCATTTCCGCACCAGATGCTGTTGCGCACCTAAGAGACAAACTTCAGCCCTACTTTCCTGCAGGCAGCATTAAAGTTGCCTTGTCGGACGGTATTGTGTCTGACGCCTCAGCCGGTGGCGATACACTTAAGATAAACAGTCAGGCCATGTTCTCCAGCCTTGATCTGCAAGTATTAGAAGTACACGAAGGCTGGGTACATCTAGGCACAACACTCAATGGCCGCAAACAACCCTGGGCAACCTGGCTGAGCGTAGGTTCGCCACGCATCACCGCGATACAGGAAGGCCTTGCCGTACTGATTGAGACACTCACTTTCAGCTCTTTCCCCAATCGCGCGCGACGCATTTCAGACCGGGTGGTTGCCATTGATATGGCCGAGCGCGGCGCGAATTTTTTGGACGTCTATCGACACTTTCTCGACAAAGATTTAAGCGAGAGCGATGCCTATACCATTGCACAGCGAACCTTTCGCGGTGGCATGGTGGGTGGCGGCGCCTGCTTTACCAAAGACTTATCTTACGTACGGGGGTTCGTGGAGACCGTAAACTTTATTAAAACGGCAATCCTCTCCGATGTACCGCAAGTACTTCCCTTTCTCTTTAGCGGCAAGGTAACACTGGATGATATTCCCGTACTCTATCAATACCACCAGGAAGGTATTATCGCCGCACCGCAATTTTTGCCGCCCATGTTTCGTGACCTGAACGGGCTCTACGTCTGGTTCGGTTTTGCCAGTGGGCTGTCACTGATTGACCTGGATGCCATTCAGAAGCACTTTAAAGAGATGTTTGTCGCGCTGAACACGCAGGAATAGACACCGCGCAGCCTGCAAGGCAGGCTGCTACAGTTGAAACCGACAACTAGCGATTAAACTCATAGACCAATTCAAGACCCGCCGATCGCATTTCACCATAGTTGTTCACCGCAAAGCCCAATAGGCCAAAATCAATACCAAACTCACGGTATTCTTTGTCCGTCAGGTTTTTACCCCAAGCCGCAAGTTTCAGGGTACCCGCCCCCATAGGAATATCTGCCAACGTCGCACGCGCATTGATCAGCGTGTAGGCATCCGTTTGATCGTAGAGAAATAATTGGGGATGAAAACTGATGGAATCGACATAGGTTGCTTCCAGGCGTAGCGTTAACTGCCCAATATCCCAAGGCGCGGGCTGATACTCCACCGCTAGCGCAGCTGAATGCTCTGGCGCATACAGGTTATCGGTCACTTCGTCTGAAACATCGCGATTATCCCCAGCTGAAAAACCGGTCACTGGATCAACAGGGCCAGAGATAAACTCAATATAATCCACATCGAGATAACCGTAGTTTGCAATAATCCGCCAGCCGGGGGTTGGGATAAACACCGACTCAATTTCCAAGCCTTGCGTCACTGATTCACCCGCATTCACGATCACACTGGATGCACCGCCACTGCCCGCTTCGAACTGCGCAATCTGCCGATCGGTATAGTCCATCCGAAAAACAGACATATTCAGGCGCAGCCGTCGATCGAGTAAATCCGACTTCAGCCCCAACTCATAAGAAGTAATCTCTTCCGGATCGAAGGGCGTGGAAAAGGCACTACTGGTCTGGGCGCGGACATTGTAACCACCACTGCGATAGCCGTTGGCAACACGAAAGTAAGTACTGAGCTGATCAGACCATCGGTAGTCCAGGCTGAAACTGGGACTGAAGTTACTCCACTCATCGTCGCTCGTGACCTGCACGGGATCACTGGAGCCGTCGAGATTGTTTTGCAACATGCTTTCCTTCTGATCTTTGGTATAACGCAGACCCACGGTCACATCAAAGTCAGTAAATATGTTATACGTAAACTGCCCGTAGACAGCCTGGGACTCGTTTTCCAGATCGTAAGCAAACGGCGCGCTAAGCCAAGTCGCGCTTGCTGCTGGGCCGAGTGGTCCCGGAACCGGAACGCCGGTTGCAGCGTTGGCAATAAACGCCGTAGGCAAAACAAATTGCTGGGGATTTACCTCCGTCGCTTCTTCGTGAAAAAGGTAAATACCCGCGGTGTAATTCAGGCGATCATCGAGCAAACTGCCCGTAAGCTGAAATTCCTGGGTAATTTGCCGGTGGAAGTTGTCTCGGGAAGCCGAGAACAGCGGCACCAGCGTTCCCACCGGGGTCACCGTCGGCGTATCACCACGCAGATCGATGACATCTCCAAGGCTCTCCACAGGGAAGGCTCCGAATTCGGTCGATCGCCCCTTGCTCTGCCACTCTCGCACGTTGGAGATTGATTTTACCAATAGGTCTTCACTAAGGTCCCACTCAAGCGTAATTGTGTGACCATCGATGTCCGAGTTGGTTTCCGACGGGTCAGTATTCACCAAGGGCAGGACATTAATTCTTTCCGAGCTTGCAGAGGCCGCCGCCTGCTCATAGTAACGGCCGCCATAGAACGCACCATTAGGGTCTGCATATATAGGCCGCACGTGACTGAGCTGCTGTGTGTTGGCATTATTTTCCCGATCTGTCTTGTCGTAGATATAATCCAAGGCCAACGAGTCGCTCATACTCCAGCGGACGGCAAGACGGAAGGCTTCGCCCGCACTATCCCCCAGAGGCTTACCGCTATATAAGCTGGTCAGATCACGCTCTTTGGTGTTCTTCATATAGGAGAATTTCATTGCCACTGGCCCCAGCTCAGGGCTATCAATGGAGGTGAGAACACGGTCATAGCCTCGTGTACCCACGCCGAACGCCAGCTTGTAGGCAAACTCGCCAGTTGGCTTTTCGGTAATAATATTTAGAGCACCGCCAATGGTATTGCGCCCAAACAGCGTACCCTGCGGACCACGCAACACTTCAATGCGCTTGAGATCGACAATATCGAAGGCCAGCCCCGTCGTCCGAGCAAGATAGACTCCATCCATGTAAACACCGACCGTCGGGTCGATCGTTAACGCCGTCTCGCCCGAAGACACTCCGCGAATGGCCATCGCATAGTTGTCCTGGCTGCCACTCTGCTTTTGCATTCTCAGATTAGGTGTGAAATTTGCCACATCACGCGCCTCACTGGCGCCGAGCTGCTCCAGATCAGCGCTGGAAAATGCAGCAACGGATACAGGTGTGTCCTGCAGCGATTCTTCGACCTTACGTGCGGTAACGATAACTTCTTCAATAGACGCTGCGCGTTTGTCCGCTACTTGCGCAATTGAGGGGGACGAGCCCATGGCCACTGCTAGTGCCGCGGTCAACAATGGAGTACGGTTCATGGTATACACCCGATTCATTATGGTTATTTTGGCGTAACCTATACTTTATGCTTCTCGTCTGTATCTGTAAATGCTTAAGTCATGAGCGCAAACCCATCTAGCCAGTGTTGGCAGGCATAAAAAAACCAGCCCGAAGGCTGGTTGAAACGTGGAAATTAGAGACCGGATTTAGTTTTAACGGTTGAACTCGTACACGATATCCAGCCCCCAACTACGTAGCGGGGCATAAGTATTCGTGACAATACCGAGAGAGCCGAAATCTATCCCAAAATCGCGATACTCCTTGTTCTCGAGGTTTTTACCCCAAGCTGAGAGCTTCAACGTAGATTTATTCCCCACGGGAATGTCCGCCAGCGTAGCGCGCGCATTGACCACATGGTGCTCATCAGACTCATCATAGAGATCAAACTGCGGGTGGAAGCTAATTTCGTCCGTGTAGTAGGCGTCCGCACGCAATCGCAACTGCCCGAAATCCCAGGGCGCAAATTCATACTCAATGGCGAGAGAGCCTGAATGTTCGGGCGAGTAGAGATTCGTGTTCGCCACATCGGCAATGTCTCGGTTCACACCCGTGGGAAAGCCTGTCTCTCTATTCACCTCACCAGTGATAAACTCGTCGTACTCCAGATCAAGGTAGCCGTAGCTGCCAATCAAACGTAAGCCTTGAGAAACCTGCCAGATAGCTTCAAGCTCGAGGCCCGTTGTATTGGACTCACCTGCGTTAACTATGACTGTTGATGCTCCGCCACTGCCAGCCGCGAACTGTGCAATCTGCCGATCGGAATACTCTAGGTAGAAAAGAGCACCATTGAAGCGAAGTGTTCGGTCCAGCAAGTCTGTCTTCCAACCAATTTCGTAAGAGATAATATCCTCTTCATCAAACGGCTTTCGGAAATCTGCTTCGCTATCCGAACGAACATTGTAACCGCCTGAACGATAACCGGTTGCGACTTTAGCGTAAGTACTGACCTGCTCATTCCAGCGATAGTCAACCGTCAGACTTGGGTTGAATTTCGTCCAGCTGTCGTCATCAACGAATGTTTGTACGCTCGCGCCGAACTGGTTCGTGAGCGCTGTTTCCTTGTCATCCTCGGTGTAGCGTAAGCCAAGGGTAACATCCAGATCCGTTACGACATTATAGGTAAACTGCCCAAAGGCCGCCCAAGAAGTATTGTCCGTCTCGTAGGCAAAGAATGGTCTCCCCAAAAACACATCAGCCCCAAAGCCGCCAAAAGGAAGACTGGCCGGCGGGCCTCCCGCACTGCCATAGGCTATGAGAGCCGGCAAGGTGAAGAACTGGGGATTTTCTTCTTCAGCTTGCTCTTCGAAATAGTACAGACCGGCAATATAGTTAAGCCGCTCGCCGAAAGCATTACCGATAAACTGAAACTCGTGTGACTGCTGGCGTTGAGAGCTCTCACGAAATGCATCAAACGTCGCCACCAGTTCGCCCGCAGCTATGGGCAAAGGGTTGAAAAAGCTGGAGCCTGCAGCGAAGCGACCCGTGGTATCGTAGACAGTCGCGCCATCAGACCGGAAACTACCAAAGTCCGTCGCTCCCGTTCCGCTCTCCCACTCACGGTAACTGCCAATCCATTTCACAGTTACATTTTCCGTCCAATCCCACTGCGCAATTAGTGAATGACCGTCTATATCGGAGTACGAAACATCCGAATCAGTATTTTTTACAGCCAATCGACTGACACGGTGTTCATCTGCATAGGCAGCAGCCTGCCGTGTTACAGCGCCACCGAGAGCCACGTGTCCGGGTCGGACAAAGCTCAATTGCTGAGTGTTCGGGTTGTTTTCACGCTCTGACTGATCAAAGGCATAATCCAGCGAGAAGGTCTCTGAGGGCGTCCAATTTACCGCGAGACGCAGAGCATTCGATTCCCCTTGACCAAGCTGTTCTCCGCTATACAAGCTTCGATACTCTCCATCATAGTCGGTACGAAGGAAAGAAAACTTAGCCGCAAAATTGCCAAGCGCTGGAGTATCGATAGTGGTGTGGTAGCGACGACTGTCACGCGAACCATAAGTTACACCCTGTTTCAGGGCCAGCTCACCCTTCGGCTTCTGCGTGATTATATTGATGGCGCCGCCAATCGTGTTACGCCCGAAAAGCGTACCCTGTGGTCCACGTAAAACTTCAATCCGCTGCAGGTCAACGATATCAAAAGCAGCGCCAGTGCTTCGGGCGATATAAACACCATCGTGATAAATACCAACCGTGGGATCAATCGCAAGCGCGGTTTCACCCGACGAAACCCCACGGATAGCAACCGCGTAGTTGTCCTGACTCGCAGTTTGTTTTCTCATGGTCAGGTTCGGCGTAAATTTTGCTACATCGCCCGCCTCGCTCACGCCAATTTGTTCAAGGTCATCTTGAGAAAATGCCGCAACTGAAACAGGCGTATCTTGCAAAGATTCCTCAACCTTTTGCGCTGTAACAATGACCTCCTCAATCTCAGCAGAGCGGTTATCTGCTTTTTGAGCGTTGGCCATACCAGCACCCAAACTTGCACTGGTTGCAATCACTGCACCCAGCAGACGTATACCTAGATTTTCGGCTTTTCTTACCATGCTATGTACTCTCCTCGAGCCAATAAGCTAATTACTATCTGGCTAGCCTTAATCTCCCCCCGGAGAATAGAAGCGTTGCCCTTGGATTCCAGCCAATGGACGCATAACAGTATGTGTTACGCAAAAAGAAATAGTCGAATTACTCCGACTGACTGCCTATCAGTGCTTGTACGTACAGCGAGCTATAAATGTTCGATACGCCAGCGGTTTATTTTTGTAAATGCTAAGTTATGCCTAATATTCACGGTAAGCAATCGCTCTTCTTTATTACTTATAGTCCATTCGGACTACTTTTCCACTTGGGCGATAAGGTTGTAACCAAAATATTTGAAGTCGCGCATACTTGTGAACGAGCAAGCAAAAATGTGAAAGGTTATTCAGGCATTTTTCATGGGCAAACTCTTGGCGCTTTATTTGTAAAGTTAGGCAACCCGGAGAAGGCGTTATTAAAAGTATTCATCTAACACATTGCATAAAGCCGACACCATGGAAGCAACCAACAACTCTGCTGCAATGATGAATTCGCAGTCGACACACTACACCCGCCGATCATGTGCCATACCTCCGTTAAACCTGCATTCGGTTCCTAGCCCTACGACACCTGAGATTAACTTCGGCAGTCAAGGTTCGCGACGTAACGTGTCTCGACAATATTTTTGTAGAGAGTAGTGCGTCTGGCGTAGACACCGATACGACAAGGCCCTATATAGAAAGGCCCGACTATTGCCGGGCCTTCGCGCATTCCTGCTAACCCTTAGTCGGCAAGACCAAAGTTCCAAGTGGCAGTAACGCCAGCGGTCAAAGGGTTGTTGACGATAAGGGCTGAATTCCCTGTCGGGGAAAAGTCGATCGACTCGACAACCGTTTCATCGGTCACGTTTTTCACCCAAACCATGACATCCCAGACACCGTCGTGACTGCGCATACCAGTGAATGCGTCAACTATGGTGTAGTCGTCAAGCACCACATCAGCGCCGCGATTGAAACGCGAGCTCTCATGCTTGGCAAGCACGCGGAAGTACCAATCAGCATTCCAGTCTTTCAGCGGCAGGCTGTATTCACTGCTGATTACAGAAGAAAAATTGGGCGCTTCGGTAGCGCGCTGGCCGGAGAAATCACAGGTATTATACGTTTCGCCAGGTGATACGATGTCAACTGGGCCCGGCTGCGCATCGCAGGGGGCGTTATCGAATTTATCGAACTCTACGTCAACGTAGGAGAGCGAGTAGAACAACTCCCAATTTTCACTAAGCAAAGCGTTGCTTTCAAGCTCTATACCCGTGGAGATCACTCTACTTGCATTGACCACAGCATTAAACGCCGCGTCTGTCAGGCCGTCCCGAGGCGTACCGGGGACGCCCCCCGTATTGGTATCTACTGGAATATTATCTGCCTGATATTGGAAGCTTTTATAAAGCTGGCGAAATAATGCTACTTGATAGCTGGCGCGATCATTCCAATACCGCCCTTTCAGTCCAAGTTCAAAGTTTGTGCTGGGCTCGTCGTCATGCAGTATCAATTCATTGGGAACTGTTCCTGCCGCATCCACTGTGGATGAAGCCGGACGCCAGCCGCGGTCAAAACTGACATAGCCGGTGGTGTTTTCATCGAAGTCACGCTGATATTTTATCGTGCCGGTAAACTCCTCGAACTCCTGCTTCTCAATTGCCGGATCGATGCCGTCACCACTTTGGGTGTCAATGGCGACGCCGCCGAATGCCGCAGCCGTAGTCACTGAACGGAAAGGACTTAAGGCGTTAATAGCAACATCGTTAAATCGAACTCCAATGGTCAATCGATCACTTTCATTAATCTGAATACCGCTGTGATGAAATACACCAAACTCTTCCGTTTGGTTTACAGCAACGATATTAAAGGTATTTGTGCCAGGCGTTCCGCCAAGAGCCGGCGTGCCCAGTGGGAAAGTAAAATTGGTAATAGCCTCAACGGGCGTTTTGGCCCTTGTATCCTGATAGAAAATACCGGTAATCCACTTCCAATCCGAATTTACTGTGTTATGAACACGCAGTTCAGAATTAATAATTTTGCCAATATTGGACTCCACATCCTGAGTGCTAACGTTGGCAGCGCTCCGATCGCTGTCGAAGAAGCGTTTGGTGAATAATTCCTGGTAGAACGTAACACCAGTAATCGCAATGTCGTCGGTAAGGCTATAATTCATCTCTCCAATCACATGCTGGTCACGAATATTCAAATAGCCTTTCTCGTTGCCAAAGGCTTTACGGTCATCGCCGTCGACACCACCGCTTGGGTCCGTTACCGTATAAAAATCGCTAGCGTTTTCCGTGTAGTTGTAGCTCACACGCATATCGAGATCTTCGTCGATTAGCCACTTAAATGTCGCACGCCCCGCCGACGTCCTATTGATCTGCTCCTCGCCTAAGGTTTCGTTATAGATGTCGCTATTACTATTCTTATCGAAAACACCTGCGATCCGTATGCCCATTTCATCCTGAATGAGCGGCTGTCCAATACCAAACTGGGTGTTCGACCCATCGCGCGAGAATGCGCTGAATCTGACGTACCCGTCACGCTGCGTCAGCGATGGATCGCGAGTATGAATAATCAGCTGTCCAGCCGGCGAGGGCTTGCCGTACAACGTGCCTTGCGGGCCACGCAGCAGCTCAAAGCGCTCCAGGTCAAACTGCGCCAGGAAAACGGCGCGCTGCTGATTGACAAAGGCACCGTCCTTGAACAAAGTAACTCGGCTCGGTGTCCCCGCATCCAGATTGGTGCCCACACCGCGAATTTTGAAGTCGATATTGAACGAATCACCACTGATATCGACACCAGCGGTAAGCCGATCGACCTCGGTGAGATCGAAGCTGGCCATCTCATTGTAAGTGCTTCCGCTGATAGCATTCAGAGCAACCGGCGTATCCTGCACGGTTTGCTCCTGTTTCTGGGCAGTGACGATGACTTCTTCAAGTACAACGGATCGATCGTCGGCCTTCTGCGCACTGGCTACGCCAGCCCCAAAACTTGCGCTGGCTGCAATCGCCGCGCTCAGCAGACGAACACTTAGATTATCGACATTCTTAACCATGCTAGCACTCTCCTTGAGCCTACAAGCTACATACTACCTGGCTAGCCTTAGTCTCCCCCCGGAGAATAGAAGCATTGCCCTTGGATACCCACCAATGGATGCGCAACAATCAAAGTTACACTGCATGGAATAGTCGAGTTACTCCGACCGAATGCGTATTCGTGCTTGTACGTACAGGCGCCTTAATTTTTCGCGAAAGCTGCCCCTATAGTTTGGGAGTACAACATCACCCCAAACAAGCGCCGTAGGAAAATTTCCCTCCATTAACATTTATAGTCTATTCGCACTAAATTTCCACTTTGACGAATCGTATATAAAAGTAACGCCCCTTGCTGCGCATGGTTTATGGCTCGCGTCGCAATCGATTAAAGCGAACTAACGTCTTTTCGCTCACGATATGCGAAACTTCAACTGCAGAGGATAGTGATCCGACGAACGCACTGCCTGAAGTACGCGACTGTCGCATAGGAATAATCCACGGTAATAGATATGATCAAGGTGTCGACCGAAGTGGCGCATTCGCGGCCGCCGCTTTATCTCTGCATCGATCAGTAACAACTGTTTTGTCACGTCGCTAAATATTTCCTGACGGCGGCGACTCCAGGTATTAAAATCCCCCGCCAATATGGCAGGCCCCTCATGTCGCTCAATAGCCGCCGCAATCTCGCGCATATGAAGCTCATACTTGGCATTGGTCACAAAGTTCAGCGCGTGCACATTGATCACCAACAAACTGAAATCATGGTCTGCCAGACGATAAGAGGTTAGAAGAGCCATTTTCTTGGTGCCGTAGATCGGCTCGCTATGCGTTGAAGCAATATAACTGCATTGCATAGGCGCACTGATGGCGCCAGTTTTAACACCAGTACTGTAACCGTTCAGACGGTCACTAAAGGTTTTAGCCATAACCCAGCTATAGTCATCCGAACGGCTAAATTTTTCATCGAAAAGACTTCCGATAACACTTTCTTGCAATAGAACGATATCCTGCTGAAAGCAGACTTCTTCAAAGTCCTCTGACCAATTCGGATACTTTGCTTTACAGATATTCCAGACGCAAAGGTCAATGTTTGGCCCAATCGGTCTAACCAAGGTGTGACCGATATTGAGCATACCCACATCGTGCTGAAATCGATCGGGGCCAAAACGCTTATAAACCATATCACTACCCTACAGATACGGCGAGAACAGGCGGAAGAAGTTGTTTCGTAAACGCTGCAGAAGACCTAGCCAGCTGTTAGCGCTATAGACACTTCGCCGCAGTCGATATGCCTGCGCTTTTTTCTCCTCGAACAACACGTTCAATTCTAAATTCAGCGCGCTATCATAGCATTCCATGTTGATCTCGAAATTGAGATCAATACTTCGTGGGTCCCAATTGCTGGAACCGACAAAGGAAAAGTAGTCGTCTACCAGCATGAGTTTGCTGTGGTCAAATGGTGACGGCGATTTGTAGACGGCAATACCGTAGTCCAGAAATTTATCAAGGCTGGCATCAACCGCCCACCCAATACCCGGCAAATCACTCTTCGCAGGAATGATGACGTCGACCTCGACGCCGCGCAGCGCCGCGGCTTGGAGCGCGCTGACCATTTCATTGTTAGGTAAAAAATAGGGGGTCGTAATCCTGACCTTCATTTTTGCCGCATTAACTGCATTGATAATTGCCCAGGGAATTTTGTCAATTTTCTGATCAGGCCCATCTGGAATCGCTCGTGCAATAGCAGTGCCTCCGGATCCTCCTCGATATTCGGGTAACTGAATACTTTTACCCGCTGCGTACATCCAGTCTTCAAGAAAGGCTTCACTGAATTGTTCGACAACCGGGCCGGATACGTCAAAATGCACATCTTGCACGGGCTTTCGGGGTTGTTCTGCCTGCACATTAGCGGCACTGATATTCATACCACCTACAAACGCCCTAGATCCATCCACGCACAGTATCTTGCGATGATTCCTGAGATTGATAAAGCGCAGTCCTTTCAGGGTGGACCCGGGCAGGAAATTTGCAACCGCGATTTTTGACCGACGCAATGCCCTGTACGTCCCATTAAGGCCATGGCCTGCGCCAAAGCCGTCTATCAGTACGTAGACGTCAACGCCGCGATCTCGCGCTTTGGTCAGCGCCTCTACAAATTTCCGCCCAGCGGCGTCAAAGTTAAAAATATAGCTTGAAAGCAGGACACTGCTTTGAGCGTCATTGATTGCTCCCAGCATAGTCGGGTAGGCCTGATCACCATTGATTAGGGGACGAATGCGATTGCCCGCTACATAAGGGCTGTCGTGAATGGCGTAACCCGCACGCGCCACCCAACGCCAATCCTTATTCAGGGTGGCTGGAATGGCGCCGTCGGCAATACTTTTGATTTTCTCTGGCCGAGTGCGCAGCCGCTTGGCAGCACGCCGCCGTATACGGTTAGTGCCGAAGACCCAGTACAGCGCTGCACCTAGAGCAGGCGACAATAGCACCAATCCCATCCACCCTATCGCCGTGCTCTGACTTTCTTTTATCAGCAGGGCATGCAGCGCCGTGGGTATCGCCACACACAGGTGTGCAATACCCAGCAGGGGCGCGGCATCCAACAGGTTATCCGGGAGAAGAAACAGCTCCATGTACGAAGACACTCATTCCAAAGTTTGCGCGTTGACTAGAGCATAGTCAGAGCTGAAAGGATTGTCAGGCCGGAAAATTGCACGATAACCCCTGTGGCTCAGTGCGTGTAAGCACGCATCAACTCATTCGCTCGATGCGCTCCCCTGCCCGCAGTCATAGCAGCGCCAGAAACTGATGCTATGCCCACTGAGCTTCCCCGCAAACGTCACTGCAGGAAAATCGTCGAGCACCACCTTTCCGCTTTTGAAGCGCAGCTTAGAACCATTGATACGAATGCGCTTACTGGTCAGCGTCTTGGCACTGAGTTCGTAGCCTTCGCCAACCTTCACCTGACCACCAAACGGAAGAGTAACCTGCACGGCATTAGCCTTCAGATTAATCAGCATCAGCACGTTGCCTGACCCAGACCGTGCAGAGTGTAAATAGACACGAATGTAGGGGTCATCACTATCGGCAGAAAATACCTGCTGCCCCATCAACTGCCCCCAAAGCCAACTGACCCAAAAATCCGGCCTCGGCTTGAGCGTCAAGCGTGCGATCATCCCGTAATCACCACCGATCAGCGATTGTCGCACCATGACTTTCTGGCCAAGCCTTGCCCCCATCCCCAGTTGATCCGCCCACCAAAAGCTGGATACCCAACGATCCGACAACTCTGGCTGGCCACCGCACTGGGCCGAGCCGGTTTCTCCCGTCCACAGTTGCGCCTGAGGCTGATAGCGCTTGCGCAGCGATTGCAGGCGATTGCTATAGCGCCGGAAGTATTCAAAGGAGCTGGGGTTCACAAGATGCTCAATACGCGCTTTTCGTGTCCGGACCGGGCTACGATCACTCTGAAAGGGATAGTAATGCCAGTCAACAATATCCAGAGGAGTCTTCAGTACGGCTAAAAAGCGCGGCGTGATATTGCTGACAGGCCGCACCGTTTCACCGAGCCTTGGCCAGAAGGCACTGCCGGGACCTGAGATTCTCGCCTGGGGGAACTGTGACCGAACTAGCTCACTGAAACGGTCGTAATCACGCGCCAGCATGCTCGCACGGGGTTGCGAGGTAATACCATGAAAGGCCCAGTAGGCGTTGAGCTCATTGCCCAGCTCGAAGACATCAATCACATAGCCTTTTCGCTTGCTGTACTCGAGCAATGCAAGCACTTCTTCGCCTTCCCAATGCCCCTGCTGGCGACGCTTAAACAGTCCGTACTTGCACGTAAAAATCAGCTTGAGGTCATTGCGCTGTATAAAGCGGTGCAAATCATCCCATTGTTGATGAGTCAGAACCAAGGCATCTGGTTCCTTATCCGGGTTATCAAAATAATGAATTTTGTCTGCCTCCGAACCACCCACACGCAAATAGGCCGGGCCCAGGAGTTTTACCAGCTTGTCTAGTTTTTTGATATTCAGATTAATCGGCGAAACGCGCAGCGTACCCAAGCCTCGCTTTACATCCAGCGCGCCTTCCCACCAGTAGCCCCCCGCCAACACCGAAATATCAATTGAGTAGGAAAGATATCGTCGATCGGTAACTGCGACAGGCTCATCGGCCGTTATCGTCAAGGCAACGGGGGCAGATTCCAGGGACGCCTGCGATCGAACAAACAGACATCTTAGTAGCGCAACGAAGTGACTAGCAGTCGAATAAATCTTCTTGCGTATCGTCATATCCACCAAGGTTAAAAAAATCAGCCCAAAACAGGGATTTAACCTCATAGGCGTTACAGAATTATGTTTGTCCGTAGTTCGACTACCTTAATGGCTGCCACACTGGAATTTTTGCGCGCCGCTCGACTAAAGCTCCAGAGATTCGCCTAAGCGCAGCACTCTGCTGGGGCCGGGAAAACCTACAGTTTCTTCATAGGCAGTATCTGCCAAATTGTCGACACCGAGAAATAGCTCTATCGCCGACGTCACCTGCCAATTCAGCGCCGTGTTCCAGAGGCTATAACCATCCAATTCGTACTCTCGACGTTCTCCACTGTGCAATGACGTCGCATGCTGATTGTCGATCCAGCGCAAAGAAACTGGGGGGATTTAAAGCCCTCGGCGTAAGAGAGACTGGCACCACCCCACGCCCCCAGAGGAGCGGCTATCTCAAAGCGACCTACCGTTTTATGGGCATTATCCACTTCGTCGCGCCAGAGGCCGGCGCTTATCCGAAGATCTGCGTACGATTCCCGGTTGAGCTCCACAAAACGCCCCTGAGTCGTACGCCGCAACTGATAATCTGTCGTCGCGGTAAAATGAAAAGGCACCGCCAGACCGCTTTCCACCAGAGCAGGTGGCAGCCCCGGCACTGCCCGTTCCCGGTCCTCAACAGGTATCCAAGGGTTAACCAAAATACCGCCTTCCAGCTCCTTTCGCCTGAGCTTTACTGTACAAGTGCTAACGCGGTATCGTTTTGGCCTGAACAAAGCGGATAAAGACAATAATGAATAAAAAATGGTTCGCCCTGATCGCAATCGTCGTCATTGCCGCGGGGCTTTTCAGCCAGCGCCACAACCTACTGACGCGGGTACTGGAAAAAGGCGTAGAAACTCGTTTGTCTGCCAATCGGGTGGCTGAGCTGGAAGACGGCCTTCACCTCGCGCTGTGCGGCGCTGGCGGCCCCATGCCGGCACCCAGGGCATCCGGACCTTGTGTGCTCGTCATTGCGGGGCAGCAGCTCTACGTCGTGGATGCCGGTACGGATGGCCTGCGCAATATCAGCCGCATGGGCTACCCAATGGATGACATCAAGGCCGTGTTTCTTACCCACTATCATTCCGATCATATTGACGGTCTCGGCGAGATGGCCACTATCCGCTGGGCAAGTGGCGCCCGCACTCAACCGCTTCCGGTTTATGGGCCGGAAGGCGTCGACAAAATCGTTGAGGGCTTCAATATGGCCTACTCACAGGACGCGCAGTACCGACATGCCCATCACGGCGATACCGTCGCCCCGCTGAGCGGCGCTGGTATGGAGGCGAGGTCTTTTATCAAACCTGAACAAGGGGCACTACAGGCGCTGTATCAAGACAACCACTTAACCATTGAAGCACTGGCGGTTGACCATAGTCCCGTGGACCCAGCCGTTGGTTATCGCTTTACCTACAAGGATCGATCACTATTAATCAGTGGCGATAGCGCCAAGTCAGCCAATATCCAACACTTTGCCCAAGGCATAGACCTGCTGGTACATGAGGCGCTGGCACCCAATCTGGTAGGCATGATGAACCAGGCTGCCGGCAAGGTCGGCAATGCTGTCATGGAAAAAGTCACCTTCGATATTCCCGACTACCACGCCAGCCCCGTGCAGGCTGCCGAAACCGCCAGAGACGCCAGTGTTGGCCACTTGCTGTACTACCATATTGTTCCGCCCTTAATTGCCCCCGGTCAGAAAGCCATGTTTCTCGACGGTGCCGACAAGATCTTTGCAAACTACACCATAGGCGAGGACGGAGTAGAGTTCAGCCTGCCGGCAAATTCCAAAAAGATCATTCAAACCCGAAAAGGTCTTTAAGAAGGGAAAATTCCGGCGAACAGCACACTCACTAGCCGGCGGGCACGTAGGGCGCTCCCCGCAGGAACAAAACCTCTACACGACGATT
>JBFKDP010000014.1:0-29783 GCA_041619575.1 Litorivivens sp. | reverse complement strand
CGCATGGGTCTGCGTCAGGTACAGGGCCTGGGCAGAGAGCCGGTAGACGCAATCGTGGCTGAACGGCAGCGCAATGGCCCCTTTACGTCTCTGGCCGATTTTTCCCGGCGACTTCATCTGCATCAGAATCAGCGCAATGCCTTGAGCCGCGCCGACGTATTTGCCTGCTTTGACCTGCACCGCCGCCAAAGCCAGTGGCAGATCAGTGCTCTGGAACCGCAAAGCCCTCTGCTACCGGACCGGGACGATCTGAACGATGACGTCGTGCTTGAACCGGCATCACAGGTCACCGATGTGATTGCCGACTACCAGCATACGGGGCTGAGTCTGCGCCAGCATCCCATGGCCCTGATCCGCGAGCGCACACTGTTTTCTTCCTGCCAGCGCGCTGCCGATTTGCCAAAAATCGACAACGGACGCTTTATTCGCATTGCCGGGCTGGTCACCTGTCGGCAACGGCCCGGCACCGCGTCGGGGGTACTCTTTCTTACCCTTGAAGATGAAACCGGCAACAGCAATATTGTGGTCTGGTCCAGTGTCCAGCAGCGCTGCCGAGAGGCCATACTGGCGGGGAAATTGCTGATCATCAAAGGTAACGTACAGCGCTCCGACCCGGCGCCCAGAGACCACGAACAGTCACTGCCACCCGTCATTCACGTTGTTGCTTTGCATATCGAAGATGCGACTAGCGAACTCTCGCTAGCCGTCAGTTCTCACGACTTTCACTAGCGTGATCGGAAGCTGTGCGCACTATGAGGAAAACAGGCCGAACAATGAGGAGGGGTGAGTGGTGTCGCGATTAGCTACAGTGCCGACACCACTGCGAGGAGAAGCTTAAACGCCGATGCTGGCCAGTTTGACCATCAGGTCATTGAGGATACCGGCAATCGTCGGGTGTTCGGTTTCGAACTCCGAGACCATATTCTCAAGGCGCCCCAGCAAGCCCGCCTGCTCTGCGTCGACACTGGAACCCGTGCCCAGCTCCAGCTCAATATCCTCAACCAGGCCAATCAGGTTGGCCTTCTGGCTGTGGCCCACCTCCAGCTCGTCAATCTGCTGTTGCAGCTCTTCAAGCTGTTCCTGAATATTCCGTTTTTGCATCGTCTAAACCTCTACATACCACAGGCAATAAGAACAGGTTACGGCGCAAATGCACCAACCCGAGCCTGAGAAACAGGAGCATAGCAACTCTGGGAGCCGAAATCATCGGCTAGCGATAATCACCCGGTGAGCGGCCCGTCCAGCGTTTGAAGGAACGATGGAAGGCACTGGGGTCCGAAAAGCCCAGCAATTCGGCAACATCGCTGACCGTCAGCTCCGGATTTTCCAGGTAGGCGATCGCCGCCTCGCGCCGCACCGTATCCTTTATGCGCTGATAAGAGGTGCCTTCGCGGTCAAGACGGCGGCGCAGCGTCCGCTCTGACATATTCAGTTGCCGCGCCAGATCGTCAAAGGCCGGCATATCCGTACGAAAGTCATCGCCCAGCAGGCGCCGGATGCGGGCGGCAATCCCCTTGTCGGTGACCAGCGGCTTTATCACCACATGGTATGGCGCATGTTTGAGAAAATGTTCCAGCTCAGACTCGTCGCGTTTTATCGGCAAGTGCAGCACGCTGTCTGCAAACTCGACCCAATTGCAGGTCTGAGCAAATGTCATGGGGCAATGAAAAAAGTGATCCAGGCCACCGGTATTGGTCGGCCGCTCGGATGCACAGCCCGCTGCCAGAATTTCAATGGGCTGGTCGATCAGCCAGGCGCAAAAGCGCATCCACATCGCCAGACTGCACAGAGCACTGCTTTGCAAACCACGCTGCTTGGGGTCGCCGGACAAATAATTCAAGCGCGCCGTTCGGGTCTCGGCATTGCGCTGCAGCTCATGCACAACCAGCGATTCGCCGCGCTCACGGCAGGACTCATTGAATTCCATCGCTCGCAACAGGGCCTGCTCCAGATTGCGGCAATTAATCATGCTGTAGGCCAGTAAGCGGGTTCCGCCCAAGGGTGTGGCAATGCCCGACAGAATGCCTCCGGACTCGTCATTGATCGAGCGAAACAACGCCAGACATAGACGGCTGTACTGCTCTACCGAAGCGCTCGCAGCAGCATCTGGATCAAGCGGGTTATAGCTGAAATCCGCTGCTGCCAGCAGCGCGTTAATATCCTTGCCAAAAGTGCGCGCCTGCAGCAGCACCGCCTTAATAAAGGCATTGGGCACCTGCTGTGCGGCCACCTCGTCCAAAAGCACTTGCCCGGTCATTTTGCCCTACTCTGAGTCATACGGATGGCCGCCCCTACAGCAAAGCATCGGCAATAGTATTGAGTTCAACATACAGCCTGTCGCAGACCAATTCGTTGCTGCGACACTCAGCCAATCTTGCATCAGCGCGATCCAGCAGGCCTTCAACATGACGACCCAGCCCGGCATCGAGCTGCTGACGCGTCACAGCCAGCTGCACGGTGCGGCGGCTGGCCCAAAGCTGGCTTTGTATATTATCCAGAAACTGGGTGCTGCGATTGTCCGCCAGCGTCAGCAACCACTGAATCCCGACAATTAATTGCTCATTGAGACTTACCGGGGAAAAGGCATAAATACCGCCGCGAGGACGGGGGCGACGCACAGATTTGGGCAGCAGCCACTGGTACCCGCCGTAAAAGGCAATCGAAGCCTGGGCCGACAGCAAATTCAGGTAGACATCACCCGTTGGACTGATGCTGATACCGCCTTCACTGGTATCGGGAATCCGCCACTCTTCAATCACCGTGCCGCCCGCCGGGTCGAGTGCTACCAGGTAAGTCTGAACCGGATGGACAAACTTGCGCCCGGGCAGGCGCATTTCATAGCCCACCAGTAAGGTGGTCCAGAGCATTCCATTGGTCACGGTCACAACGCTGTCAACGTAGGCATCGGGATGACCGTTACTGGCCAGAAGGCCAAAGCGACGCCATAGTTTGGGGTGACGCTCACGGGCCCAGTCCCGGTAATTTTTGCGCCAGTGAATATCCCCATTGAGGCCATCCACCGCCAGCAGCTCGTTGCCACCGAGCACATAGACCATATTATCGGGTCCAACGGACGGCGATGCATCCTGGCCGTGCGTATTAACCTTCCACAGCACTTCACCACTCAAACTGTCGACCGCGTAGAGAATGCCACCGCCGCCTATGGCATACACCTGGCGACCATCGGGTGAAAGCGCCGGGCTGGTACCGCTCTTGGGCGGCACCTTGGTGGCAAAGGCAATCACAAGGCCCTCTGGACCGACATCGATACCAAAAAGTTGGCCGTGATCAGGACTCAATCCGCTTGCCGTAATAAATAGGCGGCCACTGCCCGCATGTACCGCGGGCGTATTGGTGACGCGGTAGCGATAGCCGCGCAGCATTTGCCAGCTGGGCTCACGAATATCCGCCGCCATCAAACGCTCGGCCCAAAGCGCGTCAGGGACTTTCGGGCCGTCCGGGCCGTCTATACCCGGCAGCGCCAATACCGGCATTGCCAGTTTTCCATCGGTGCGGTTAAACAGGGCCACTTTGCCATCTGCCGAGACGCCCCCCACATACTGCCCCTTTGCGCCAGCAAGGATTGCCGTCACAAACGGCTCGCCTATGCCGTGATCGAGCAAGGATGAAACCCATTTAACGCGCCCATCATTACGATAAGCCCAAAGCTGATTGCTATCGCTGACGTAAATATCGCCATCGCTATCAATAAGGGGCGCACTGATTACGGCCATTGCATCCAGATCATTCAGCGACGACTGCGGCGCAGCTTCCCAGATCACGTCACCGTCCCGATTCAGTGCGTGTAAATGCGAAAACCCTTGGCCACGTCCGGTGGTAATGTATAGCGTGCCATCCGGGGCCACGGTCGGCGCCGTCCATGACGCCGTAGATTTAAGCGCCAGCCATTGTGCCTGTAGTTCTGTACTGAGAATAAGCGGAACATAGTCGGAGTTCGACGCATCGCCGTGCACTGAAGCCCAGCTGGTCTGGGCATAACCGGGAGCATGCCTGACGGAGAAGTCCTCTGCGCTGGCAGCGGCAGATAATGCCAAAACGAGCAGAAGCAGCGTAAATCGCATGGTTTATTCCTTATTTTGCGCTATCTCACATCGGCTTGGCATTTTGCCCCGTAACAGCGCTTGAGATACAGCCTTAAAATCGTCAAGCTACTATGCTTTGCATCAAACAGCTTTCGCTACACAAGCATATCAAATTCGGGGAGACCGTATGGACAGTGATGCCATAATCAATCAGGCCAGTAATTTCGCCATTAACTATGGGCCGAAACTGCTCACCGCAATCGGCATACTGATCGTCGGTTACTGGGCCGCCAAAATCGTCAGTGGATTGCTGGTGCGCACCTTAAACGCACGGCGCATCGACCCAACAGTCAGCACCTTTATTGGCAAGCTGGTTTTCGGTGCCATTATCGCGGTAGCACTTATCCCCGCGTTAGGACATGCGGGCATCCAGACCACCTCCATACTCGCCGCGCTTGGCGCAGCCGGTCTGGCCATCGGCCTGGCGCTGCAGGGCTCATTGTCAAACTTTGCCGCGGGTATTATGTTGATTGCCTTTCGTCCCTGTCGTGTCGGCGACTACATAGAAGCGGGCGGCGCAGCCGGGTCTGTGGAGTCCATCAGCCTGTTTTCAACCGTACTGGTCACCCCTGACAACAAACGCATCATGATTCCCAACTCAAGAGTCATGTCAAACCCCATCACCAACTACAATTCGTTTGATACCCGCCGTATTGACTTGACCATTGGCATTGGCTACGACGCGGATATCACCAAGGCCAAGGAGATTATCCGCCAAGTGCTGTCAGAGGAGAGCCGTATTCTGCCAGAGCCCACACCACTGATTGCAGTACGCCAATTGGCCGATTCCTCTGTGAATCTTGTGGTCAGACCCTGGGTTAAAACCCCGGACTACTGGGGCACTCACGACGCCCTGCTGGAAACTATCAAAGTCCGCCTGGACGACGCAGGCATGAGTATTCCCTTCCCGCAAATGGACGTTCACTTCCAAAAAGAAAGCGCCTGAAACCGTATTTCCCGGCCGTCCCGATCACTGCGTGGTCGGGACGGCTTTGCATAAAACTATCCGTAATCATTGTAGACACTGGAGACACCATGAAACGCACCACCCTCGCCACACTACTCTCACTCTGCGGCGCAAGCGCCATCGCGGAAGAACCGCAATCACCCTGGAGCGGTGACGTCGAGCTGGGGTATGTGGCCAGTGAAGGCAATACCAAAGCCAAGAGCATCACCAGCAACGCCTCTATTGCTTGGCGTGAAAATGCCTGGAAAAATGATGCAGAACTGCAAACACTGAACACTAAAAGCTCCGGAACGCGATCAGCCGAACGCTACTTCTTCTCCAACCGACTGGCTTACACCTTCAGTCCAAATAACTATACCTTTGGCTACGTATCTCACGAAGACGACCGCTTCAGTGGTTACAAATACAAGAGTACGATAGCCTTTGGCTATGGACGTCGCATAATCGACAGTGACACCATGCTCTGGGATGCGGAAATTGGCCCAGGTTACCGTCGCGCTGAGCTGTCGGCGGACTCATCAGGGGACGACGAGGAAGAAGGTATTCTGCGGCTATTCAGCAGCTTCAAATGGGAGTTCTCGCCCACAGCGACGTTCGAACAGAAAGTCTCTGTGGAAAGCGGTGACGAAAATACGGTTTCGCGATCAACCACATCACTAAAAACCAGCGTCATCGGCGGAATCGGCCTCAAAGTCTCCTACCTGATCAATTACACCGAAGACGTGCCCCCAGGCAAGGTCCACGCCGACAAGCAGACCACCTTGACTATGGTGTACAGCTTCTAAATTAACTGTGAGTAATAACGATAATGAGCAAAACTCTCGATAAACTTCCCTTTGGCTGGTACCAGGCTGCCTATAGTCACGAATTGCAGCCTGGAGATTCAAAAGCGATCCGCTACTTTGGCAAAGAACTCGTGCTTTTTCGCACCCAAAATGGCGAAGCGCATATTCTGGATGCCTACTGCCCCCACTTGGGTGCCCACCTTGGCCACGGCATCCACGAATTTGCCGGGCGCGGCGGCGAAGTTCGCGACGAGAGTATTGTTTGTCCCTTTCACGGCTGGCGCTTTGACGGCGACGGCAAATGCGTAGAAGTCCCCTACGCTAAAAACATGCCGCCCAAAGTCAAAGACCAGCAGTGTCTGAAATCCTGGCCAGTGCGGGAGCTGAACCAGATTATCTATGTCTGGTACCACCCTCACGATATTGAGCCCCTCTATGAAATTGACCCCATCCCCGAAGCTGATCCCGACAACGATGAATGGGGCGATCTCGACATTCACCAGTGGATCGTCAATACCCACCCTCAAGAGATGGCCGAAAACGGTGTCGACGTGGCGCATTTTCGCTACGTTCACCAGACCGCAAGTTTCCCGGAAGCTGAAATCACTTTCGACGGCATTAACCGAAAAAGTATTTCCCGCTCAAAGATGCAGACACCACGTGGCGAAGTGGATGGAGCTATCACCAGCTGGAGTCGCGGTGTCGGCAATGGCGCCGTGCGATTCACCGGCATCTGCGAAACGCTTTTACTGGGCAATACCACGCCGATTGAACTGAATAAGGTGCAGGTCAACTTTGCCTTTATCCAGAAAAAAGTAAACGGCGAAACGCCCAAGGGTGGCGTGAGTGCGGCAATCGTCGCCGACATCTGCAAGCAGCTCAACGAAGACAAGCCTATTTGGGAGAACAAGATCTTCCGCGACCAGCCTGTACTGTGTGACAACGACGGTCCGATTAACAAATTCAGAAAGTGGTATTCACAATTTTACGTCTGACTGGTTTGCGAAAAGCTTGACCGACGGCGGGAAACGCAAGCCCTTAGCGTTTCCCGCGCCGTCAGAATATCCAGGCTAGCATCAGCCAAATGACTACAAAGAACGAAAAAAAACCCGCCAACATAAACTGAATTTCGCCGATAAAACCGTCGCCTGCCGCAAAGGCGAACACCACCATTGTCAGCACCGTGACAAAAAATGAAATGACCGCCGCATCGCGCATGCCCAAGCCGGGCGCCAATTGCGTGCTGGCAAACTCTACGGCGAGGGGCCACATCATCAGGCCCGCTACCAACAGCAGCCCCAATAATGCAGTCATTATCAGCAAGAGGCGAAAGGCCTGCTTGCTGTCATCGTCACCCTTCACTCAGCTTCACGTCCTTTGATGATATCTTTAAATTCCTGGGGCCGAGGCATCCCCTCGGCAGTCAGTTCCGGCGCATCACCAGCGGTATACACCGCGACGCTGCCGACACCAAACAGCCGATTCATAAACGACTGATAGACCTTCACCGAACGCACGCTACTCATATCCACCTCTGTCCGATCCTTACTCAACAAGCCCCGCTCCAAACTGATTTCACCGTTGCCGATTTCCAACTTGGTCGCTTTACACTTCATATACCAGACCAGCAGGATAATGATGCCGATACCCACCGGCACCAGCAGCACCGAGAGAAGAAAAGCAAAGGGCCGATTGCGGAACATAACGGGGTGTTCGCTATAACTCAGTGACACAGGCTACTCCAGACTTATCGTTGTTCGTTAAAGACGTATCATACGATGCTTTGACAGCCTACGCTCAGCTGGCAAACGCATTTCTTACGGCAGTTTGCACATGTTCGGCAGCGTCATCCAAGCGGTAACCGCCATGTGCCGCGACAAAATGACGAAAATCCAAACCCATAATCCGATCGAAATTTTGCTGAAGCACAGCATTATCCGTGCTGAACATCTTCTTCCAGATGGGGCCGACCAGCAAACGCTTTTTAAATCCCATGCGAGGCAGCACGCGCTTGGACAGCCAGCTGCACTGACCGTAGTCGCTCCAGTCCTGCAAGGAATCACAGGAAATGAGCAAGCCACCGTGCTTTGCCAGGTGCAGCACACACTCAGGTTCCTTGGTCGCCGTATAGGGGATACACGTTAGCCCTTCTACCGGCAGCTCCACTCCCTCGCCAAGCTCACGATCAATTGCCGGCTCGTCGTATTGCCCCTTCCCGGGCTGACACCAGAATGTCGCCTGATAGCGTTCAACATAATAGGGGTCATCCATGCCGTGAAAGGTTCCCAGGCGCATGACATGTCGCACCTCGCCCAGCGCATCGAGCTTCTTTTCTTCCGCTTCGTTCAGCCGCACTGCATTGATAATCGTCAGCGCATCGCCCTGACGCAGCACGGTCATATTGCGACTGAAGCGAAAGCCCGCCGCAAAGCGATAACTGCCCTGCACAAAAAACACATCTGGCAGGATTTCCTGCAGCGCTGAGTGGGGAGTAATTTTTGAGTAAGTTGTCATAAGCCTTGTTATTGTCGTGGAGTGAAATACAGCACTGGCAAAAGCGCTAAAGGCCAGCGCTCTTCCCAAGCCACTGAGTTGCGGACTCTAAAAAATAAAAACACAAGCCAGCACAACGAGTAAAGCAAAAGAGCAAGCAAAGCATAAACAGCGGAATGACCAGACCATTCATCGTGTAATCCGTCATTGCGGCTCGTTTGGCAACTGTGCAAGGCTTGCAGTTTGCCTATAATGAGTCACAAAGTATTCAGTGACAACAAATCCCCGAAAACGAGAATAACAAGCTTATGAGCCACTTCCCGGTATACTCGCAGCACGACGCACTGGGCCTGGCAGAGCTGGTCCGTAGCGGCCAGGTCAGCCCGAAAGACTTGCTCAGTGAGGCCATCAGGCGCCGTGATGCCGTCAACCCCCGTATCAATGCGGTGATCCATAACATGGATGAACTGGCCTTCAAGGCCATCGAGCGGGAAACACCCAAGGGCCCCTTTGGCGGTGTTCCCTTTCTTCTGAAAGATTTCTGCGCTGCCTATAAAGGCGTGCCGATGACGAACGGCAGCCGCGCATTCAAGGATTATGTACCGGACTACGACTGCGAGCTGGTCAAACGCTTTAAGGCCAGCGGCCTCATCACCTTTGGCAAGACCAATACCCCCGAATTTGCCCTTGTCGGCGCAACGGAACCTGCCCTGCACGGCATCACCCGCAATCCCTGGAATCTCGAACGCACTGTGGGCGGTTCCAGCGGCGGCTCCGGCGCGGCAGTGGCCGCGGGTATTGTGCCCATGGCCAGCGGTGGCGACGGCGGCGGCTCGCTGCGGATCCCTGCCGCCTGCGGCGGGCTGGTCGGATTTAAAGCAACGCGTGGCCGCGTGCCGCACGGCCCCAAGCACGGCGACCCGTGGTACGGTCAGGTGCAGGACGGTGTTATCAGCCGCAGTGTACGCGACAGCGCCGCCATGCTTGACGCCATTCGCGGTGTCGATCTGGGCGCGCCCTACGCCGAACCACCCTTGGCGGGTAGCCTGTTAGACGCAGTGCAACAAGCACCTGGCAAGCTCCGTATCGCATTCTCTACCGAAGCTCTGATGCGCAGCGGCACATTGCACGCCGAAGCGCTGGCTGGGCTGGAGAGGTCGGTCAAGCTGCTGCAGGAACTCGGCCACGAATTGATTGAAGCCACACCAGCCTTTGACCGGCAGCATCTGTGCGAAGGCTATTTACTTCGTATCATGGCCGCAGTAGGCGGTGAAGTTGCCGCCTCGGAAGCCCTGCTGGGGCGACGTCTGAAACATGCAGAACTGGAAGCCGAGACCTGGATGCTGGCCCAACTCGGCCGCAGCTTTAGCGCCGCCGAATTTGATTTGGCCAACCGTCGACTCTACACCCAGAGCCGTCTATTTGAGGGCTTTATGCAGGACTACGATGTCTTCCTCACACCGACACTCAGCGGCCCGCCAGTCGAACACGGCTATTTCAAATCGCGCGGCATCGACAAGCTGCTGGCCCCCATCGCCAGTCGCTTTGCGCTGGGCAGACTGGCGGCCAATCAGGCCACCCTGTCTCGCTTGGCCGAACAGCCTTTTGATTGGGTAAGCGCCACCATGGCGTTCAATATTACCGGCAATCCCTCGGTATCACTGCCACTGCACTGGAGTCGGGACAACTTGCCGGTGGGCATGATGTTCACGGCAAAATTTGGTCGCGATGACACCCTGTTCAGTCTTGCGGGGCAACTGGAGCAGGCCCAACCCTGGTGGGACAGGCGACCACCGCTATTTTCTGAATAGACTTTGCCGGGTAACATTTGCCGCGTATGCTCTAGCGACATTGCAAATACAATAGCTGCCCCGCCGCGCGGACGCACAAGGAACCCTATGGCCTATCGACACTACTGGATCGACGGTGAGCGCATTGATTTGCCGGTGGGCAAAGCGGTGTGCGCAGGCCTGAATTATGCTCTGCATGTTCAGGAGATGAATAGCAAAGCACCTGAAGCGGAACCGGTCTTGTTTATCAAGCCGGCAAGCGCAATGCGTTCGCTGGGTGAGCCTGTGAGCATTCCTGAAGACAAAGGTTCTGTTCACCACGAACTGGAAATTGCCGTGCTGATCGGCCACAAACTCTGCAATGCCACCGATGTGGAGTCAAAGCAAGCCGTCAGCGGTATCGGCCTTGCCCTGGATCTCACACTGCGTGATATTCAAAAGCAGCTCAAAGAGGCGGGGCGCCCCTGGGAAAAGGCCAAGGCCTTTGATGGCAGCTGTCCGATTTCCCACTTTGTCCCCATGGGCCAATGCCCGCCACTGGATCGCCTAAGTATACGGCTCGATATCAATGGTGAATGCCGCCAACAGGGCAACAGCCGCGATATGCTCTTTTCCATTCCGCAACTGCTGCAGGCCATCAGCCGTTACTTCACACTCGAACCCGGGGATATCGTGTTAACCGGCACGCCAGCCGGTGTTGGCCCACTGGTGTCGGGCGACGCACTCATGCTCAGCCTGGATTCTCTCTTAGAGATTGAAACCCGCGTGCTTTAATCGCCGGCGGCAACCGCCAATCACAACCTCAGATCACAAGCACCAGCCTCAAAATTCAGGCAAAAAAAAGCCCGGCCGGAGCCAGGCTTTTTAGCATGCGTAAACTGATTAGATCAGTTCAACATTCGCAGCTTGAGGACCTTTGTCGCCCTGAACTACGTCAAACTCAACACGCTGGCCTTCTGCCAGAGTTTTGAAGCCGCTGCCCTGGATAGCGCTGAAATGTACGAATACATCTTTGCCGCCATCTTGCTCAAGGAAGCCGAAGCCTTTAGTTTCGTTGAACCATTTAACCTGACCGGTTGCTTTAGACATTGTGTTTTCTCCTCGGCACTACACCGAATATTTCAATATAAACTGCTTTCGCAGAATTTAGGGTGTTGAACGTAAGACTGGAAATGACTTAGAAAAAACAAGATGAAGATCTAAAACAGGCAGGTCGTTCGAAATTGCTTTACAAGTTACTTTACTGTGTCTTAGTCAGCATGGCCGATTATACGGCAAAAATAGCAGCCGTACAGTTATTTCGTATTATCACCAAAATCCGGCGCAGTCCCCGTTTGCTGGGCCATGGTCGCAGCATCCACGATAACAATGCGGCCATATGCCAGTTTCACCAGGCCGCTGCGCTCCAGTGTTTTCAACTCCTTGCTGATACTTTGCCGCGAGGCGCCGAGCAGGCGACCCAACTCGTCCTGGGGCAGATGCAGGTCAATTAAAATACCGTCTTCATGCTTGCGCCCGTAGTCCTGAGCCAAGGTCAGCAGGCGCTTGCTCAAACGCTGCGACAACGGCAGCAGCATCAGGTCACTCAGCCCTTCCATCGCCATACGTACCTTGCGACACAGAATCCGCACAAAAGGTGCGTAAAGCTCAGGCTGGCGCGCCAATAGGCTTTGGATGGCGCTTCTGGACAACACAAGCACGTCGGTGTCGCCGCAGGCCACAGCGTCAGAGAGACGCGGCAAACCGTCGAAAATTGAAATCTCTCCGAGCCAGTCACCCGCCTCAAAAAAGGTCGCGGTCAGCTCCTTACCTTCTGCCGAGGTTGTACAGATGCGAATACGTCCGGAGATTATGCCAAACAGGCCCGTAGGCTGATCGCCCATGCAATACAGCAATTCGCCCTCAACCAGTTTGCGGCGCTGGGCGCTTTCGACCAGCTCATCGATCACGGCATCCGGCAGCTCTGCAAACCAGGCATTGGTTTGCAGAATTTCGCGCAGGCTCGCAGTTTTGCGTAAGCTGGATTCAGACAAGTTCTATACTCGAATGTAAACTGATTGACAGTTTTTGACTGGAAAGGGGCGCAGTATCCTTGCCACGAAATATTAAGACGGGAGATTGCCATGAGCACCGCTGTGAGTAAAGCAGAACAAAGTCTTAAAAATCAGGTATCTGCTGAGGAGTGGGAAGCGCGAGTCAACCTCGCTGCAGCCTACCGCCTTGTGGCCATGTTCGGCTGGGACGACCTGGTGTTCACCCATATTTCATCGCGTCTGCCCGGCCCCGAGCACCACTTCCTAATCAACCCCTATGGCATGATGTTTGAGGAAGTCACGGCCTCATCGCTGGTCAAAATCGATGCCGACGGCAACAAAGTCGCCGACTCCCCCTACGACGTCAACCCGGCAGGCTTTACCATACACAGCGCTATTCACGCCGCCCGGGAAGACGCCCACTGCGTCATGCACACCCACTCGTTAAACGGTGTCGCAGTCTCCACCCAGAAAGAGGGTCTGCTGCCCATTTCCCAGCAGGCAACACTGGTGCTGTCCAATTTGGGGTATCACGACTATGAAGGTATTGCCCTGAACGAGGATGAAAAGCCTCGGCTGGTTAAGGACCTGGGCGAAAACACCTTCCTTATGCTGCGCAACCACGGCTTGCTGACGGTTGGGCAAACCCCGGCTGATGCTTTTCTCGCCATGTATACCTTTGAAGCGGCCTGTATGATTCAGGTACGTGCACTGGCGGGCAATCGGGAACTGATTCCGGTTCAGCCGGAAATCGTCGCAGGGGTAAAAGAGGCGGCCATGATTGTGACAAAAGGGATGTTTGGCGCTCTGGCCTGGCCCGGTCTTCTACGAAAGCTGGACCGCCAAAACCCCGGCTATGATCAATAACACGGAGAACACTGCCATGCAGAAACAGACACTGAGCATTCCCGAGGACGGCTTTAAATCCTTTGCCGAGTTCTACCCCTTTTACTTGAGCGAACATGCCAACCCGACCTGCCGACGTTTACATGTTATCGGGACGACGCTGGTTATCGCCGTCGTGGCCACGGCCATCGCAACCCAGAACTGGTGGCTACTGCTGTTACAGCCCGTGATTGGCTACGGTTTCGCCTGGGTGGGCCATTTCTTTTTTGAAAAGAACCGTCCCGCCACCTTCAAGAACCCCTTCTACAGCCTGTGGGGAGATTTCGTGATGTGGAAGGACGTGCTCACCGGCAAAATCGACTGGTAGGCCACGCCACCCCCTAGGAGGGCACCTGCTCTCCGTCCGCGAGAGGGAAGGCTCGGAGGCGCTTGTAGGTCACCACCTCGTCAAGGGTTTCACTCGTATACAGCCCAAAGGCAATCACCTGTTCAGTGGGAATTGCCCCGGCCTTTTCCTTCAGCAACAGCTCGATCATTTCGCTGGGCACGTGGCGCTTGTAGCGCGCGAGGGTGATATGGGGCATAAAGCGCTTGGGCTGCAATTTAATGCCAGCTTTGTTCAGTGCCTTGAAAATGGCTAGCTGCAACGACTTCAACTCCGGGCTGTCTTTGACACCGAGCCAGATCACACCTTTCTGAAAGCGCCCAAGCTGGGTGAAGTCCAGTGAAAACGCGGGCAGGTCAACCTGAGCCAATGCCTTCAAAACCGGTTCAACGGGTGCATTGCCAATAAACTGAAGCGTCAGATGAAGGTTGTCTGCCGCGACCGGGGTGATACCGGTTGTGCGCGGAGGCTGAATGTTCTGCAATCGCTGTTTCAACAGAGGCGACAATGGAATCGCCACAAACAAGCGCGCCATGCTTGCTCCCAATATGCCTTTATTATCGTATGGGCCAGGCATCACTGGGCTGTGATGCCTCGAACTCACGCAGTCAGATAATCGGTATACCCAGCTTCGCCGGGAGTGTAAAGGGTTTTCATATTGATTTGCGACAGAGGCAAGTTTTCGCGAAAGCGATGCGGCAGATCCGGGTTGGCAATAAAGGGGCGACCAAAAGACACCGCTTTTATCTGGTCATCCAGCTCAGCCTCGGCCTCGTCCCGATCGTAGCTCTCATTAACGATCAAGGCTCCGTGGTAATGCGAACGCGCCAAACCAATGTTGTCCAGACCCAAGGCCGGCATCCGGATCACGTGCAGGTAGGCAAGACCCAGTAAATCAACTTGCTGCAACAGAGCCGCAAATGTTTCCTCGTGATTCTCATCGTGTAGGTCGTTAAAGGGGTTGCCGGGGCAAATCCTCATCGCTACCCGATCTGCTCCGTCTACCGCGCACATAACATCCAGTACTTCCAACACAAAGCGCAGGCGGTTTTCCAGACAACCGCCGTATTTATCCTCGCGTCTGTTGCTTCCCGTCGACAAAAACTGGGCGGGCAAATAGCCGCTGGTGCAGTGCAGTTCAACACCGTCAAACCCTGCGGCAAAGGCGTTAACCGTTGCTTGCCGATAGTCCGCTATGGTCTGAGCAATGTCCGCCTGCGTCATGGCTTCAGGCTCAACCATCGGCAGCATGCCTTCCTCAGTAAAAATGTCGCCCTTGGCTGCAATCGCCGACGGTGCCAGAGTACGTGCGTTCGGTGCCTTGTTGACGGGGTTCGCCACGCGCCCGCAATGCATGATTTGCAATACCATCTGCCCGCCTTCGGCGTGCACCGCATCGGTGATCTCACGCCAGGCTGCCACCTGCTCGGCGTTGTAGATGCCCGGTGTACGGCAATAGCCTTTTCCGTCGGCGCTCGGCTGCGTGCCCTCGGTGATAATCAGACCGGCACTGGCGCGCTGTCGGTAGTAGTCCTTCATAATGGATGTGGGCACGTCACTGGCATTATCCGCCCGCGAACGGGTCATCGGCGCCATCACAATCCGGTTACGAAGTTGCAAACGGCCCAGCTGCGTTTCTGTAAACAACTGCATCAGTCACTCTCTCTAACGAACACGGATCTTCGGCGCGGGCGTGCCACGACGCATGGTTTTCAGAAACTGCTCCACCGGCGCGGGCTCAGCGACTTCAGGTGTACCGTCGGGTCTTGCAGCCCAGAACTCTCGCCAGGAGGGAAAGAGATCATGAAACGCTCCCTCATAGGGTTCTCGCCCCGGCCAGCGCATTTTCATGTCACCCACCGGTGGCTTGTTTAAATCTGCTGCGTACCAGTAGCAAGGCAAACGCCTCCGAAAGTACCAGCGCCCATCAATGCGCTGGTAGTCATCCCAGTAGAGCATTTGCATGATCACCCACTCGCCACCGCATTCGTGCTCGTTCTTGGAGTAGAGCACACCAACGGCGTTATCCGGGTCATCAAATTCGATGATGTGGTTACCCACATGATGCGAGGTACCCGTAAACTGATTGCGCAGCGTATCGTCCACCCAGGCCTTAAGATGGGCGCGTCCGCTCAACTCACGGCTGACGCGAATATCCGGCGCAAACAAATTCACGTGTGCGTCGAGATCGCGCATATCCAGTGACAGGGAATACTTGGCGACGAGCTGACGAATTTCGTCGAGTGATTCAAGTCGGTCAATACGTTTAATCAGATCATCATTCATTAGTTTAATCCCAAGATGCACTGCCTGTATTCAGTTCCGCCACGCGTCCCCCATCGACCGGCAGCACGGTGCCAGTGATGTATGAGGCCTCATCGCTTGCCAGAAAAAGGATGGCGTTCGCGCATTCGCGCGGATCACCGATACGCCCCAGCGGAATACTTTTTCCTGTTGCGTCCTGGCTCTCTTTGTCAGGGTTAACCTGTTCCAGCGCAGGCGTTAAGAAAGCACCCGGGGTGATCGCGTTAACCCGGACGTGCGGCGCCCATTCAATGGAGGCGTTGCGGGTCAAACCGATCATTGCCGCCTTGGCGGCGCTGTAACCTGCCGTCCCTACCGAGCCCAGCAAGCCGCACACAGAAGAAATATTAACCACAGCACCACGATTCGCCTTGAGCTGCTTATACGACTCACGCATCAGGAACATGGCCCCGTCCAGCGACACCTGAAAGTTCTGGTGCCAGGCTTTGGTGTCATGGTTGCCCAGCATGCCGGGCACCATCAATACGGCGTTATTGACGATGATATCCAGCTTGCCATATTTAGACACCGTCATTTCTACCATACGTTTTACCGCTACTTCATCGCTGACATCTACCGACAGTGGCGTACATTCACCGCCAGAATCTTTAATGGCTTTCGCGACCGCTTCCAACGGCTCCATGCGCCTACTGCAGATCACAACCTTGGCGCCTTCTTCTGCAAAGCGAAGGGCGGTGGCGGCACCAATTCCCTGACCGCCGCCGGTGATAATGGCAACTTTGTTTTCCAATCGTCTGTTCATGTTTGTGTGCTCCTGATTTTATTGTCAGATGTCGGACGCTAGATGCTGGACGGGAGACACTAAAGCAGTTGCGGCTACGCCGCACGATGCTGCGTTTGCTGCCAAGCAGCCAGTCTTGGCGTCTAGCGTCTCCCGCCCTAGGCCAAATACGTCCCCAAATTCGCCATCAATGTCTGCCCGGTGAAAGCCGACGCTTCATCGCTGGCCAGAAACAGCGCGGTATTGGCAATTTCATCCGGCTCACCAATCCGCCCCATTGGTATTGCAGCAATCATGGCCTGTTTCCATTCATCGGAGATATTCGCCATGATCGGCGTGTTCGTCGGTCCTGGACAAATAGCGTTGACCCGAATATTGCGCGCTGCCACTTCCATCGCCAGTGACTTGGTCAAGCCGAGAATGGCCGCCTTGCTTGCGCAGTAATGCACCCCTCCCTCGCCAGACACCGCCGAAGTGGATGCAATATTGATGATACTGCCCGCAGTTCCCTGCTCCGCCATATGGCGCACGGCCTCTCGACAGCAGTAAAAGGCACCGTTCAAATTGACGTTAACAACCGCTTGCCAGCCATCGTCGCCCATATCAGTGATGTGGTCAGCAAAGACTGTGGCTGCCTCGCCACGCTGCAGCTGCGCAGTGCGCTCGGCCATACGCTGCTGATACAGGTCAAAGCCGTCGTTCGGCGCGGTGCCAATCCCTGCATTGTTCACCAGAATATCGACGTGTCCGAACTCGTTGACGACTGTATCAAAGAGCGCCTGAACCGACGCACTTGCCGTGACATCAGTGGCCTTGGCAAGTGTTCTACCACCAGCGGCTTCGATTTGCTTTACGGTGTCGCCCAGAGCATCGAGGCTGATATCAGCAAGAGCAACCGCTGCGCCCTCACTGGCTAGGCGAACGGCAATGGCTCGGCCGATGCCCTGGGCGGCTCCTGTAACGATGGCGACTTTGTGGCTTAGACGGCTACTCACGGTGTACTCCTTGTAGTGTTGTCAGGCGTCGGACGCTAGATGCTAGACGGGAGACGCAAAAGCGGGTGCGGCTAAGCCGCACAATGCTGCGAAGCAGCCAGTCTTGGCATCTCCCGCCCTCACTCCGGCCGCCAGGGCACGCCATTAATATGCCCGCCACCATCAACAAACAGTGTATTCCCAGTCATGTAGCGCGAGGCATCACTGGCGAGGAACGCGGCCACAGGGCCAATGTCAGTTTCCGGGTCGCCCATATAGCCCATAGGCACCAGTTTAAGAATGTCGGCAATCATCTGTGGCGCAAATTCTTCCATCATCTTGTAGGCACTGGTGGCAGCACCGGGACAAATAATATTGGCAGTAATGCCGTCTTGCGCCCATTCCACAGCAACAGTGCGGGTGTAGGCGCGCAAGGCCTCTTTCGCCGTGTTGTAATCAATCGTCATCGGGTGGGCATTGACGCCATTTAGCGAGCAGATATTGATGATGCGGCCCCAGCCCTGGGCGGCCATGCCTGGATGCGCCATCTTCATTGCAAGGCTCGCCGCCTTGAAACCGGCGGTCAGTGCCAGCTCCATCCGTTCCTCCGGGACATCCATAGCGCTGGTCGGCATACTGCCGGTGGGATAGGCGTTGTTAACCAGCACGTCCACCCGCCCGAAGCGCTCCAACACCGTTTCCATCATGGCCCGAACAGATGCCAGCTGCGTTACGTCGGTTTGCACGAACACACCTTGCCCCCCAAGGTTCTCCAGCGCATTCGCCGCCGCCTGCCCGCTACTTTCATGCAGCTCTGCAACCGCCACCGTCATTCCCGCACGCGCCAAACAGCGTGCAATACCTTCACCAATGCCCGTGCCAGCTCCCGTCACCACTGCAATTCGCGCTTTGCTCATTCCCTGTGTCCCTCGCCGTTTTATTATGGGTCTATGCTGCGTGTGCAAAGACTATACGGCAGCCACACCGTGCATATAAACGATTGAGTTCGCACCCATACCGTGCAATATTGCACACATGAACTGGGATGATTTGCGCTTTTTTCTCGCCGCCGTCAGGCTTCAGACCTACTCTGCCGCAGCGGCTGAGCTTGGCGTCAACCGTACAACGGTTGCCCGTCGCATCACACAGCTTGAGCGCCGACTCGGACAGGCACTGTTTGTTCACAACAGCCAGCAGTATCGACTGACCGGCTTTGGAGAAACTCTATATCAGCAGGCCTGCAGCCTCGAAAAAAACATCCATTCCCTCGAAGACAGCCTCGGCCTGAGCGAACAAATGCTCGAGGGCCAACTCAGAATTGCCGCACCGCTGGGACTAGGCCCGGAATTTATCCGTGAACTGGCCAGCTTTTCCCAGGACTATCCACAGATTCGCTGGGAGCTACTGAATACCGTCGACCCGATCATTGCCTTGAACCAGCGCAGGGCCGATGTCGCGATCGCGGTAAGCAGCAGTTGCCCCGGCCATATCCACGGCCATCTGCTTGGGGAGCTAACCAGAGCCCCCTATGCGAGTGAGGAATACCTGAAGAAAATACCGGCGAGCGCGCCGCTGGATCAGCATCACTGGATTGGCTGGGGTGAGGAGTTGGGCGAATCCCAGGCTGCCAAGTGGATGGCGCGAGAACTGCCCGACAGCATATACAAACCAGCGGAAGTAAATTCCTGGAACGCCATTCTCGCCGCTGTACGTGGCGGACTCGGTGTCGCCCACCTATGGCGATTTCTCGCCGACAGCGACCCCGAACTGCAAACCATTCGCGACACCACCGAAGAACTCAGCATGGGCTTATGGCTTATGCGTCCTGCCAATATTCCGGCAAGCCCGCGGGTGAAAGCTTTTATTAAAACCCTGAAACCATTGCTGCAGGCGCGTATCACGCTGAAAACTTAAGTGCCATCTAGAACGGCTTGACCCTTCTCATCTCATTGGCCAAACCCGGCATCCCGATCTGCTCCAAACGAGCAACGACTTTCGCGCGATCCGCATCACCTTTGTTTTGACTCAACTTATATTTGCATTCCAACCTGGCAATACTGATTTCAATGCCAACAATGGCATTGAGCAAAGTCTCCGGGTAGGAGATGGGCCAAGGCTGTTCAAAGTCTGCTTCCCTGCTATGCGTCATTGTATCCAGCAGTTGTGTCAATTGCCCCGTGTCACTGATCACATTGCAGCGACCGCTGACATGGACTGACTGATAGTTCCAGGCTGGTACGCCTTGGTCTTCGTACCAGGAAGGCGAAATGTAGCCGTGTTCGCCGAGAAAAGTCACCAACACGTCCTGACCATCAAGGGATTCAAGCTGAGGATTTGCCCGCGCCAGATGAGCCAAGAGCCGCTGATTTTCGGCATCGTAGAGAAAGGGCAGCGCACTGGCTGTCAGCTTATCTTCGTGCAGTGAAATGATCTGGCCAAATACATTGGCAGTCAAAAAACGCTCTATCTCCTGAGCATCATCTATTGCAAAAGCCGGGGGCGTATACATGTGGAACTCTCATCGAATGACGAGCACAACTATCGAGCAAAAGCCCTAGCATGATCAAGCACGAGCGTAGCTGATGACAGTTTAACATTGGCCAGGCTTAGCTGAGGTAACGGGCGAAGGATCGGGTCACCTCACCCGCCGATACGCCGTCAAACTGCGGCGCTGCCTCTCCACACCAAAGCGGACTGAAGTTGTGATCACCCTGACTTTCGGCAGCCTTACGCAGGGCAGTAACGGCCGCACTGGCCAGCGGGAAAGCTGGGACATCGTGACGAAGTGGGCCGAGATCACGCATTAGACGCGTGATGATACCGCGCGCAGGTCGCCCCGAATAGACATTGGTCAGTGCCGTATCTTGCGGCCTGTATTGTCTTATCGCTGCGCGGTGCAGGTCGCTCGTATTGGCTTCTGGGCACAGCAGATACGCGGTCCCCAATTGCACTGCACTTGCACCGAGCGCCAGCATGGCGGCCGCCTCATCGGGCGTGGCGATGCCACCCGCCGCGATTACCGGGGCCTGTGTTGCCTGAACAATCTCTGCCACCAGATTTTTCGTTGAACGCTGTCCTGCCAGAGCCGAACTCAAAAAGTGGCCGCGGTGACCACCGGCTTCCAGACCCTGCGCGATAACCGCATCCGCACCATTGGCTATAAGCCATTGCGCTTCTACCAATGTGGTCGCACTCGAAAGCACGATGCTGCCCCAGCCTTTGACCCTTGCCAGCAGGTCCGGTGCAGGCAAACCAAAATGGAAACTCACCACGGCAGGTCGGGCGGACTCGATGATATCCGCAGTCACGTGATCAAAGGGACGGCGCTGGGCGCCCTCTTCAACCGTTTCGGGATCGATCCCGAACAACGTGAAATACGGCGCTAACAGCGATCGCCAGGCTTGTTCAACAGCGGGGGCACGCTCAGGTGTCTTGTGACAGAAGAAGTTCAGGTTGAAGGGCGCCGATGTCAGCGAACTGAGGCTCGACAATTCCTCCTGCAGCTGCCCGGGTGAAAGCATCGCACAGGGCAACGAACCCAGACCACCCGCATTGGAGACTGCAGCGGTCAGTCTACTGCCCTGAACGCCCGCCATAGGCGCCTGGATAATGGGCAGGCGAATACCCAAGGTCTGTTCAAATTTCACGTCGATCCTTGTGCGAATTTTGTCTCCGCCGCTTACACAGGCAATGCTCAGCTGCGCTTGGGAGAACAGTACATGCTGATCTCCGCGGTGAATACCGTATCGCCACCGGCATCCGTAATGCTGACACTGACAGGCACGTCCGCTGCCTGCCCGCTGACAATCGGCGGCAGCGTCCCGCTAACCTGCAGCAGGCCCCGCGCAGGCTTCAGGTAACGCACGCTCATCCCTTTGGGAATCCAGCGCATATCCGACGGCACGGAATAATCCGTTGCAATGCCAGCGGCCAGCTCGGCAGCATTGCACATCGCGATCGCGTGTACCGTGCCGATGTGATTGTGCATGGAGCGCTTGTCCCAGAGCGTCAAACGAGTTGCACCGGTTTCCAGAGCGTCAAAGCGCGCCTTGATAGAACGAAAATACGGGGCCTTCATGGAGATGGCTTTGGTAAACAACCACTTGCCACCCGGCTTTGTATTGAGCGAATTCCAAAGGGATTTAACCGCAGTCATGCTTGCATCCATCTATGTTTACAGTGAAAACAACATAGCATGGCCGAACGAAATGCGCTCGCAGTTCTCGCGTGCAATTGTGCACAATGACTCTGCAGGAATCCTAGCGCCAGCGTCCGGGTTTGGTCAGCCAGACCCAGACACCACTGAGAGACAATAGCAACAGACCGATGGCCGCGGCATCCACCACGTATACACCCCAGCGTCCAAAAAGCCGACCCGTATGCAAATCCAGCAGCACACGTTCCCAATGAACATCGTTGCCGAGATAGCGCTCTGTCAGTTGTTGCCCAAACGCCTGATTCAGCCTCACGGGCTGGGGCCATTGCAAATTGTCAGGCGCCGTGCCGGGAAGAAATTGCAGGCCGTTAAGATCGGCAGCATAGTCGCCCGTCTCGGTGCGCAGCCACAGACCACTCGAGCCCTGCCCCAGTGCCTGAATATTGGCTGGCAAGCCATAGGCCTCGCTCAGCCGTTCAATAATTTCGCCTTCATTGCTTAGCAAGAGTAACTGGTCCCGGCATACCGCAACAAAACCTGATTCGAAGGACAGCGCCGAATGCAGCGGCGCTTCACAGTAGGCGATTTCCTCGTTATCAAGAAACAACCGATTGCTGCCAACAAGACTCAGATAGCGGCCATTCACATCAAAGCTCACCAGCTCAGGCAGCTCAATGCCGTAGCGTTGCAGAATCATATTCTGGCGCACAGCTTGCTGATCAAGCGCCAGTTCGTCGCTGTGATTTAATGCAATACCGGTTACCACCAGCATGACCAGCACCAGGGCGATAAATACCCCGAGCCGGCGATGCCAGCGCAACAGCAGCAATCGCAGCCGCCGGTTCATGGTGTATCACCGGCGTCATAGAGAGATTGAGACAAGGCCAAAGCAGCTTCGGCAACGCGGGTTGCCGCACGTACTGACAGGGTTGCGCCGGTAATACCATCAATTTGCCGGTCCAAACTATCCCCGGCAATCAAGCGCGCTCCTTCAAACTGTTCGGTGAAAAAGGGGTGTCGAATTTCACCTCCACGGCTTTCGCGGTAGGTTAACACCCGTATGCGCTCTATCGCGCCGCCCTTGACCACTACACCGAGCGTGATAGGCAACTCTTTTCCAATTTCTTCCAGAATCCAGGCACTTTTATCCGCCTGCTTCCAGTAACGCAGGCGCAAACCCTTGTAGGGATGACCGAAAATTGCCTTCAGTCGTTCCTGCATGTCGCCGCTGAGCCAGAGTGTTTGCGCACTGGGCGCAGCGCCCTCAAAAGCACCCTCCACAAACTCGGACACGGTCATATAGGTCCCGCGCGCTTGTGCATGCAGCGGCAGCAGCATAAAACAAAGAATAGCCAGCAGCGCAATGCAGCCCGGCTTTTGTCGGGGAGAACCCCGATGTGAAAAAAGGGAGCCAAAGCTCCCTGAAACACATGAAGTACGTGTGGTTAGCAAGGGTTTAGAAACTCCAACCAAGCCCCAGATTGAAGCCATCATTGTCAGAGGAAGCTGAAGACGGTGGCTTGTGATTAACAATATCGGCCTTGAGTACAACGCGTTCGTGCAGCCAATAGTTTACACCAACATCAAGTTGTTCAAACTCGGTATCAACCGAATTGCCGGCATTGTTGTCCCACTCACTGTGACGCACAAACACACCCAGTTTCGGCGTGATTTTGTAGGATGCTTCCAGATAGGCACCTTCCTGCTCATCGGCACCAGCCGCTTCAAAGGTGTCGCTGTCGATGTCCCACTGCGAAGCCATCGCAGTTAAAGTGACGCCAGCGATGGTATAGCGCGCATGCGCTTCGAACAGTGTACCTTCCACATCCTCACCGACAATAGCGCCCTGAGTCAGATCCTGCTGCTGCTGGACGCTTGCCGCTACTTCCAGGCCCGCAATACCGGTGTACTTGAGGCGCGCCGTGTAAGCCAGATCTTCAGCATTGGCTTCAGCTGATTTCTGACGGCCGCTGCGAATGGAAAAGGCACTGCTGCCTGTGACAGGTACTTCCAAGCCACTGTGAACCGCAAAGTTGTAAGTCAGGCCGGGCGCCATTTCGCCGCCGAACATAAAGCCTGTTTCCCACCAGGTAGTCGGAATAATGCGGCCTTCCAGGTTGTTGCGCTCAGTGCCGTAGAAGGTATCTGGCTCGTGGGTTTCGTTCAGTATACCCACGGGAATCAGAAACTGACCCATGGTGATGTTGTGGTTCTTGGCAAAATCCCACTGAATGAAGGCCTGCTCCAGCTCAACCTCACCTGGCTTGCCGTCACCTGCCAAACTGTGTTCGAGTTCGACTTCGGAGAAAAATCGCAGGGTATCGCTGTACTCGTAGCCGATGTAAACCACGAAACGGTGAGCATCAACCTGATCATTTTTGTCTTCAAAGTGGTTAAAGTGGTGCTCGCCATATCCACCAAGGCTGATGCGACTCAGCGCGCCGGAACCGGTATTTTCAAAAGCACTGGCTGTCGCCTCAACCTTGGCGTCAGTTTCAGCTGCCTGGGCTTTCAGGCGCTCTATTTCGCGTTGCTGCTGCTGAATGGTTTGCCACATTTCTTCGGTGCTGGGCGCGGCCAGTGCGACAGGTGCTACCGCCGCCAGTGCCAGAGCAAGGTGCTTCTTCATTTATAGAACTCCCCATAAAGTGCATTTTGATCGTCAAACCCGCCACCCGTGGTGGCCGATTTAAGGTGCGGGAAATATATCACTGCGTAATCTAAATGAAAAGCATTATCATTTACATTATGAAGCTCATAACTTTTGCTCAATATCAGCGAGGCAGCCCATTGCCGCTTGCACAGCGGATAGCCCTGCTGCGAAACTGTATTTTCTATAAACAGAAGCGGTAGTGTCCGCGCCTTTGGCAGGCCAACAATCCAGGGAAAGGGTCCACAGACGTGTATGCCAGCAAGATACTTCTGATCGTTATCCTCCTTGCAGGAAGAGCCATCGCACTGGGCGGCCCGGTAGACGACTACAAGGACTGCACCCGCGACTGGCGCCCAGACCTGTCGACAACACTGCAACTGAAAGGCTCATGGTGCTATCGCTACCAGGACGCCGTGAGTGTCACCGAGGTACCCGGCCTTTGGCGTGAAACCATTGTGGATGGGCGTCCGCTGCCCGGGGTCGCCATCGTCACCTACCATCTTCGCGTACACCACGGCGTGCTTGAAGAACCTCTCTCCATCAGGTTACCCCGACCCTACGATCAATACCGCGTACTCATAAACGGGCGGGCGATTTCTCCCGACGGCGCAGTCCCCTACTTCAGCCGGCGCCAGCCCCACTACTGGCAATTCAACCCGGACGGCGTTAGTACCGATATTCTGGTTGAAGTCAGCAACGAGCGCTTTGTGTCCGGCGGCTTGCGCGAAGCACCCGTTATCGGTCTAAGCCGCGCCATCAACGACAAGAGATTGCAACGCCTGGCTCTGGAAGCATTGCAATCCGGCCTGCTGGCACTGATGGCCTTCATCCTCTTTGCCCAGTATGCCGCCATGCGGCGGCAATCCAATGCTGGCTCCTTTTACGGTTTAACCTGCCTCGGGGTGGCTGTTTTTGCAGGCTTGGGCGGCGAGCAGTGGCTAAGTCAGGTGCTCGCCCCCTGGGGCATCTTTCCGGACCTCAACTGGCGCTGGGCCCTGATTGCCATCAGCGTACTCGGGCTGTCGGAGTTTACGCGCCGGCAATATCCGCAGGATTCCAGTGAAGTGCCTATCTATTGCTGGCGAGTGGTCACAGCACTCTTCCTTGTAGCGTGCTTTGTATTACCGCCCCGCACCCTCGCTTGGACATTTTGGGGGCTCGAAGTTCTGGCGCTACTGATGGCTGCCTACCTAGTTGCCGTCGCAGTGATCGCGGCTCTGCGTAAACGCGAATACGCCCTGGCAACGGCTTTGCTCTACGCCATTTTATTTGCCGCAATTACTCACGACATACTCACCGATTTCTCCGGTCTCTATGCGGGCAACCTCGGCCCCACCGCCATGGTGCTCTGTTTGATCGGCCAGGGACTGGTGCTGTCGCGCCAGAACGCCCGCGCCCATATGCAAAGCCTTGCGCTGGTACAACGGCTTGAACGCGCGGAAAAAGTCAAAGACGACTTTTTGGCCAATACCTCGCACGAGCTTCGCACACCACTTCAAACCATTATCGGACTGGCGTATAGCGAACATCGGCAAAGCCGGCATTTGATTGCCGATACCGCGCGTCGACTGGCGCTGTTGGTGGATGATCTGATGGACCTAACCCGCCTGCGACATCAGGAAATGCGCATCGAAAAATCCGACCTGAGTGTTTTAGCCGAACTACAAACCCTGCAACGGCTGTTTCAACCACTGGTGAAGCACAGGGAGCTGAGCATTGAGATCGACATGCCAGAACGCAATCTCGCGGCCCACGCCGACCCCAAACGGATTCGGCAAGTGCTATACAACCTGCTTGGGAATGCCGTGAAATTTACCGCCCAAGGTCGCATCACCCTCTATGCATATGCAAACAGCGACTCAGACACCGTCACGATTGGCGTGCGCGACACCGGCCCGGGCATGCCACCTGAAAAGCGCGAGACCGCCCTGGCACGCTATGAGCAACTGGGCCGCGAGCGTGACGGGCTTGGCTTGGGCCTGCCAATATCACAAGCCATCTTACAAGCTCATGACAGCACACTCGAACTTCATCCCTACAGCCTCGGCACCGATATCAGCTTTACTCTCGCTCAGGGGAGCGATCTGCCAAACCCACAGTTGCCGCAGACAACTGACGAGCAAGCGGCATCAAAAACTGACCCGCTGCCAGCCGCAAGCACAATGCAAAGCCAGGCGGAAGGCGATGATAACTATATTCTGATTATCGACGATGACGGCGCTACGCTCGAAGCACTACACAACATGCTGAGCCCACTGGCGATACCCATCATTTTGGAAAGCCGTATCGAAGCAGCGCTGGCGCGCATAGGCCAACGACGCCCTGCCCTGCTGATTCTCGATCTGATGATGCCCCAGATCTCCGGCTTTGAACTCCTGCAAACACTGCGGTTGCAATACAGTGCCGAACAACTTCCCATCATTGTGCTGACCGCCCGGCACGGATCGAACGATATGCGCCGCGCGCTGACCCTCGGCGCCAATGACTACGCCGTGAAGCCCTGCGAAGCACTGGAGCTTCTCGCCCGGGTTCGCGCCCAAATTCGGGCCAGTGAAGAGATTAATGATCTAAACGGTATTAACAAACTCAGCGAAGAACAACTCAACAGCGGCCGCCCCATGGTCCTGATTGATCAAGAGCAGAACCTGCTCGATGGCAATGCCACTGGCAAGGCTGCCTTTGCGGCCGGGCCAGAATCTGCTGAACTGAAACTGCCGATTGGCCGACGTTACCTGCTACTGTGGCCAGGGTCAAAACTACCCGAAGAACCGCGCACATTGCTGGTCACTGCCATCCAGGAAGCCTACGCTCACTGGCAGGAGCTGGGCGGCAATCGCGTGAGTCTGGCCGAACAGTCAAAACAATGGCGCGTCCAACTCGACGGCAGCACCGCCCGCGCACGAACCTTTGAGCGCTACTTTTCGCTCGCAACCCTGCCGAAAAGGCCTCACATTGACAGAGTCATCAACACCGTTCGCTTTGTCGTCGGCCAACTGCCGGATGAGCAAAATGCGCTACAACTGTATCTGGAAAAACTGGAACAGGTACGCCAGCAAAACCGCCAGACCTTCTACGAATAAACGCTAAACACCGAAAACTGCCTACGTTTTAAGCATTTTTACCAACTTCTACCAGCCTCTACCATCAGGACAAAGCGCCTGTAAGCGATTGTCATTACAAGAATTACTGCTTGCCGTTGCGCCTAACACGCCGCGTCGCAACTTGCGGTGCCCCGCCCCGTCGCCAAACACTGTACTCACGAAATCACGGCGATCCATTTTGCTATGCGAAGCGAGTCCAACAGAAAACGGCATTTAGTCACTCCCCTGACATGGGTAGTACTGGCCTGGATGTTGTCCGCGAGCGCTAGTACCCAGGCGAGGGGCATGCGACAAATACAGCCAGTGCCATCGGCCCCCACTGTCAGTGAAGGCGTCCAACAATCAATCCAGCGAAATTTCCACGGCACTGCCACGAAGGATCTGGAACGCTTGCTGCAAAACAGCCTGCTGGTGCGCAGCGCTCAAGCCAACAGCGCCACACTGTCCTTAAGTGAACCGCCGACTCACAGCAGTCTGAGCATTCTCTTGCGCAGCCGACCCGCGCCTGATCGCACTCGTGTCACCCAGGCACTTGAACGCACACTCCAGGCTTGGGGTACTCCGCAGCTGCAGGCACTCCTGGCAAGCGATTTTTACGACGCCGACCGCCTGCAGAACGACCTTCGCGACCGCATACCCACAGATGCGCGCTTACAGCTGCTGCGGCTGGAAGATTTTCGCATCATCCACGACAACGTCATCACCACCACAGATCAGAAAATCGCTCGGGTTTGGCTGGTCGTTGCGGATGCCATCACCCAGATCGAACTCAATGACCCCATCGCCGGCTTTGTCAGTCTGCGCGGCAAACAACGCTACACACTGCGCCTGTTTGACCATGCAGAGCTGAACAGAGCCTCTCTGACTCTAACACCCATGTCCTCAGGGGAGACTCACCAATGAAGAAATTGCTACTAGCCAGCGTAATCATGCCGCTACTGCTAACACAGACACCCGCATTTGCAGAAAAGATGACTGTGAAAGTCCCAGTAACGGTGAAATCAATGCGCGAAGAAATGGCCTTCGTCAATGTTGGCTGCGGTGTGAAATTTATTGAAAACAATGTGCACACCACCAGGCCCGCTAGAAGTCAGGTCATACCACTGGACGAATTCGGCAATCTGCAACAGGTATTGTCGTTCGACATTGAGACCGGCGGTATTCCACCTAACGTACTGCACGGACCCAATACCCATATTCTTTGCAGCGCATTCTTCCTCGGGGAGAACAAGCAAAGCGTGGTGCTATCCAGCATCGTACCAGTCGACGCCAGCGCGAGAACAATGCTGATCAAAGACGAGGTCTCAAATTTTGAAGTCATCGCCAGGCAGTGGGTCCCCGATTCTCCCGCGTCCCTGCTGAACTCGATGAATAGAAACAACCACGCTCCGATTTCCGCGCCGTCCAACAATCTGCGCATACGCTAGGCGCACGTGGAGAGTCACATGAAACTGAAATTACTACCTAGCATCGCTCTGTTACTGGCTGCTTCTACGGCGCTGGCTGACACCATGACCCTAAAGATTCCCCTCAAAGTCGTGTTGATGCGCGATGAAGTAAGCAGCGTTCGCGTCAGCTGTCGAGTGACGGCCATGCCATTTTCCAGCGGCGCCGCAGCCGCAACCGCGATTGCCAACGGCTCCGCCCCAACGTCTGTCTATGTCAGTAGCGAAGCCTACCCGCTGGACTCATTCGGCAATCTCGACACTCTGGTCCCGCTTGAGGTCAACCTCGATCAAATTCGCAATCTCGACAAACACTATTTGCAATCAAGCCCCGTGTACTTCTGCCACCCCGAGTTTCTCAATACAGCCGGCGATGTTGTGCTATCAGATACAGCGCCCCATGAGTCCTCTGAACGCGGCAAGCTCTACGACCTTGAAAACTCAGTGTTTACCGCGCAGGCCTCCGACTTTGTACCGGATGCGCCCAGCCGATTCGAAACCCTGCTGGGAGGTCGCAGCGGCAGCGGCGAGGGGCAGCTCAAGCGTCCGACCCAGAGCCTGAAATTACAGCGCTAATGCAAGCCAATATGCGCGGTCAACTGACTATTTTGATGCTGGCCAGCTTGTCCGGCGTGGTGCTGGGCCAGCATTCGCCAGATATGCGTGTAACGCTTGATCAGGGCCTCACACTACAGGGAACACGTCAGGAATTTCCGAATGACTTCAGTGTCAGTCTGGACGAGGGAATTACGCTGCACGGCACACGCTCTACTTATCCCAACGATTTCAGCGTCAGCTTGAACGACGGCATTGTGCTGCAGGGCACGCGCACAAGCTACCCCAACGATTTCAGCGTCAGCCTGAAAGACGGCATCGTGCTGCAGGGTACGCGCACAACTTACCCCAACGATTTTAGCGTCAGCCTGAAAGACGGCATCGTGCTGCAGGGTACGCGCACAACCTACCCCAACGACTTCAGCGTCAGCTTAAAAGACGGCATCGTGCT
>JBFKDP010000013.1:0-30014 GCA_041619575.1 Litorivivens sp. | reverse complement strand
GCCCAGGGTGATTATCGCTTGGAGGTCACGTTTGAAAGGCCGTGCCCCTATTTCGACAAGCTGACCGCTTTTATGACCTTCTATCCGGCGCGCAAGGACATCGTGGAAAAATGGGGTAGAGCCTTTGCTGCCGATGCGGACAAACTGGTATTCAACGGTCCGTTTACGCTGACAACCTGGATTCACGGGGCGCATCTCCAATTGCAGAAAAATCCGCGCTACTGGAATCGAGACGCGATCAAGCTGCAGCTTATCGATCTGCCCTACATTACCTCGGACACCGGCGCCCAATATAATCTTTACAAAGACAAACGCATTGCATTGGCCGCACTTGATGCAGGGACGCTCAACGATGCCATCGCACGCGGCTATCAGGCCCGGTTATTTGATTTTGGCACGTTGTATTTTTTGGAACCCAACCACCGGGAAGGCAGGGCAACCCGCAACCTGGCATTACGCCGCGCTATTCAGCTCGTGCTGGAACCTTCACTGCTGGTCTACAAAGTACTGGGTTTACCCGGAATCAGGCCGGCCTACAGTCTTTTTCCTTCAGCGATGCGCGCCCACGGACAGGTATTTTCAGAGAGTTATCCACCGCCCAAGGTCAACTACAGTATTGAGCGGGCAAGGGAGTATCTGCGGCAGGCAAGGATTGAGCTTGGCGACATTCCGCCGCTGACACTGCTCGTCGGTGACAGCCCCCGTGCGGTCAATGAAGCGGAGTACTATCAATATGTACTCAAACGGGCCCTCGGTCTCGAAACGCGCCTGGACCAGCAGACCTTTAAGCAGCGGATTGCAAAGATGCGGCGCGGCGAGTTTGATATCGCGGCAGCGGGCTGGGGGCCGGATTTCGACGACCCCATTACCTTTGGCGACCTTTTTGCGTCTTGGAATGATAATAATCGGGGGCGCTATGAAAGTGCCGAGTACGATCGTTGGGTGGCGGTGGCACAGTCCTCTTCAGACCCTGCCGAGCGCCTGCGGGCCTTTGATAAAATGCAGCAGCTCATTAGCGATGATGTGGTCATTATTCCAACCTACGAGAATGTGGGCACCTATGTGCAGCACCCTAAGCTGAAAGGCGTGCGACGCTCAATCTTTGGTGGCGACCCCAGCTACCGCTATGCCTGGGTTGAGCCATGATTCACTACGTTCTGAAACGCCTCGGCTACGGTATTGTGACAATCTGGTTTATTGCCACAGCCACTTTTTTTGCCATGCACGCGGTGCCCGGCGATCCTTTTAACGAGGCCAAGGCGGCAAGTCCACAACTGCGCGAGAACCTGATGGCGCGTTATGGCCTCGACAAGCCGGTGTCAGAGCAGTATCTGATCTATATCGGCAATATGCTACAGGGCGACTTTGGCATTTCTTTTACCCAGGAAAACCGCCGGGTTAATGACATCATTCGCGAGCATTTTCCCGTGTCCGCCATTCTCGGCGTTGCGGCTTTGTTGATTGCCGCAACCGGCGGAATCCTGGGTGGGGCACTGGCGGCATACTGGCAAAACCGCTTGCCCGATCGGGCCATGATGATCGCGGTGGTGTTTGCCATTTCCGTGCCGAGTTTTGTGATTGCAGCCTTGGCGCAGTTGGCGATTGTTCGTGTCAACGACTGGCTGGGCATCTCGGTGTTACCGGTAGCCGGGTGGGGCGGTATCTCCCATATCTGGGTGCCGGCGCTGGTGCTGGGCTTGGGTACGATGGCCTACCTGGCCCGCTTGATGCGTTCATCGATGCTGTCGGTCATGCAGGCAGATTACATTCTCACTGCCCGCGCCAAGGGGTTAAGTGACTGGCAGATATTCCGCAAACACCAGTTGCGTAATGCCATGCTGCCGGTTGTCACGGAGCTCGGGCCCACCATTGCGGCAATTACCACGGGCGGGTTTGTCGTCGAGCTGATTTTCGCCATACCCGGATTGGGGCGTTATTTTGTGCAAGCTATTCAGCAGCTCGACTACACGGTGATTATGGGTACCACCGTATTCTACGGCGCCTTTTTGGTGCTAATCGTCGTGTTGGTGGATATTAGCTACGGCCTGATCGACCCGCGTATACGTTTGCACGGAGCGAACCGCTGATGCGTTTTTATCCCGGCGATTTTGACGCACTGCCTGCGGCAGCCCCCGAGCAGATGGAGGATCTGGTAGCTGCGCCACCCTTGTGGCGAATTCTTGCCCAGGATGCGCGCGCTGTCGCGGCCGTCGTCGTGGTGGTGCTGTTGATTGCGACCGCATTGATCGGACCAATACTGTGGCCTCAGGATCCGGCGCGACAGTGGTTGTCTCAGGTGTCGAGTGGGCCGGTTGAGGCTCGAGAAGTGGCCGTGATTGATGACAGTCGCAATTGGAGGCCAAGTATCACTGCCGTGGATCGTTTGCAGGCAGTACAGGCGACGACCACTAGCGTAAAACTGGTTTGGCCGTCCGTCAGCACTGCGCTTCGCTACAGGGTATACCGGGATACGCAAGAGCATGGCTCCGGCCTGGGTGTTCCACTGGCGGAAACTACGCAAGCTTTTTACGATGACCGCCTGCAGTTGCGCGAGCAGAACTACCGTTACACGGTGGTGCCGGTCAGTGCTGCCGGAGATTTACCGCAGCATTTCGCGCTACAGGTAAAGCCCTCATTAACGATAGGTTTGTTCGAAGCAAGTCTCTTGGGACTGAATACGCAAGAGGGTCGGGTCGAGCTGCCAGCGCATCCCTTGGGTACCGACTCGTTGGGACGCGATATGCTGAGCCGCGTGATTCACGGCGCGCGTACTTCAATGCTTGTAGGGTTAACCGCGCCCATTCTCTTTATCGGTATCGGCGCATTTTATGGTGCGCTTGCCGGCCTGCTGGGGGGATGGATCGACAATACGTTGATGCGCATTGCCGACTTTGTGGTCGCGCTGCCGTTTTTGCTGTTTATGATTTTGTTTCGGGTCGCCATGGGCATTGAGTCCGGCGAAAGCGGGCTTTTTCCCATGGTCTTGGCAATGGTGTTGCTCAGTTGGCCGGGGGCAGCCCGACTCGTCAGAGGCCAGGTACTGCAATTGCGCGGCAGTGCATTTGTGTTATCGGCGCGTATGGCGGGTGCGAGCAATATTTATCTAATTCGTCGTCACCTGATGCCTAATGTACTGCCGCTTCTGTTGGTGTCGTTGAGTTTTGCGATTCCCCAGGCCATTTTCACCGAGGCGCTACTGTCATTTATCGGGATGGGTGTCGTACCACCAACCCCTTCCTGGGGCTCCCTGTGTAACGAAGGTATTCGTTCCATGTTGAGTCACCCTCATGAACTGATCGTGCCTGCTGTGGCGATCAGTATTGCTGTGCTGTCATTCAATGTGCTCGGTGATGCCCTCAGCGATGCGATGGACGTGCAGTTGCGCAGGGGGAACCGATGACACTCGTGCAGGTCAACGATTTGAATATTTCCCTGGGCGGGCAGCATCTGGTGCGCTCGGTCGATATTGAACTTGATAAGGGCGAGTGTCTTGCACTGGTCGGCGAGTCAGGATCGGGGAAAAGCCTGACGGCGCTGTCATTGATGGGCTTGCTGCCCTCGAACGCCAGGGTTAGCCAGCAAACGTTTCAGTTTGAGGGGCAGTCTTTACTGCACTGTTCGGAAGACGAATGGCGGCAATTGCGCGCTCGACGCATTGCCATGATTTTCCAGAACCCGATGACTGCTATGAATCCGACCATGCGCATTGGCGACCAGATTGCGGAAGTCTTATGTCTTCATACAGGTCTTGGGCGTCAGCAGGCGCGTTCACAGTCAGTGGCCTTACTGGAACGGCTTGGCATAGTTAACGCCTCCGAAAAGGCGCGTCAATATCCCTTTGAGATGTCGGGGGGCATGCTGCAGCGCGCGGTTATTGCGATGGCCGTGGCCTGCAAGCCGACTCTCCTGATTGCCGATGAGCCGACAACGGCTCTGGATGCGACTGTTCAGGCAGAAGTCCTGCTTCTTTTGCGCGAATTGTGCGCGGAGCAGGGCATGGGCTTACTCTTGATTACCCATGACCTTGCCGTCGTGCGGCGAATGGCTCAGCGGGTTGCGGTGATGTATGCCGGACAATTGGTTGAAACCGGTTCTCTGGCGGCCGTCTTCGACTCGCCGGGCCACCCTTATACTCAGGCGCTTAAAGCGGCCATGCCCAATTTGAGTGAACAGCGTGATTCCCTCGTCTCCATAGCCGGTACGCCGCCTGACCTGTCAAAAGATATTACGGGTTGTGCCTTTGCCCCGCGCTGCCCGAAAGCGATGAACATCTGTATGAGACAACCCCCACTCGCTTTTAAACCGGCGCAAAATCAGCTGGCCAAATGCTGGCTGTGGGCGCCGGAGTGCGCGTCATGAAAAAGCTCTTGGAGCTGGACAACGTCAGTTGCCACTTTGGCGCAGCGTCACGGCTAAGTTTCGGCGCGTTGGCTGGCAATCAGAATGGGGTGGTGAAAGCCGTCGACAGAGTATCCCTCCAACTTGAAGCGGGAGAGGTGCTAGGTCTGGTAGGGGAGAGTGGCTCAGGCAAGTCTACCCTGGGGCGCATGGTTGCCGGCCTTCAGCCATGCCATGCCGGTGAAATTCGTCTGGCCGGAAAAGCGCTGCCCGCTCGTTTTTCAAGTCGGGATTTCAGGCGTCACGCCAGTCAGGTGCAAATGGTGTTTCAGGATGCCTACAGCGCGATGAATCCGCGTATGAGTTTGCTGGAATGCCTGATTGAACCGCTCATATTGCAGGCTAAATACGCAGGCAGGGAGCGAGGCTTGGCCCTGCAGTGGCTCGATAAAATTGGCCTGCCGCGGCGTTTTGCACAACGATTCCCCCATGAATTATCTGGCGGCCAACGTCAGCGGGTTGGCATTGCACGCGCCTTTATCAGTGAACCACAGCTGGTGATTTGCGATGAGCCAGTGTCGGCACTGGACGTTTCGGTGCAGGCGCAAGTGGTCAATTTGCTCCACGAATTGCAACGAGAGACAGGGGTGGCGATGATTTTTATCGCCCATGACCTGGCTGTGGTCAGTCATCTGGCGAATCGCACCGCCGTGATGTATCACGGCTGCATCGTGGAGTTAGGGGGCAGGGAGCTGTTACTGGAGCCTGCACATCCCTATACGCGGGCGCTGGTCGCGGCCAGTCTGGGCGATGAAATGCCAGATGCAGCGCTTGAGGCCGGCAGTTTGCTGCCACCGGCCCCCACTGGGTGTGCCTATCGGCGCCGCTGCAAGCAGGCCTTTGCGCGCTGCGAGCAGGTTGTGCCTGAAATGGAGCCCAAAAATAATGGCAGGCTGTTGGCCTGCCATCTCGATTGGTAGCGGGTATGCTCAGCTCTCAGCGAGTTTCGCCGGGAAGCAGACTATCTGCGGCGCGTTGCGGTCGCTGGCGTCCATCAATATCACCATTTCCTGATTGCCAAAGCTTTCCGGCATTGTGATATTCCAGCGGGAGAAGGATACCCGCAGACGGTTCTGGCCCGGTTTTAACACAGCATCAGCTCTGTATTGGTAGTTGCCCAGCCCCTTAAAGCGGTGACTGTTTTTCTCAACTTCCTCGCCGTCAACAAAATGGCGAACGTTCAGAATTTTATTACTGCGAATTTTCAGGCTGTCGCCGCCGACGCGCAATTCGAGATTGGCTAGCTCGGTCAGCACTTGCGCACGGTTGGTGAGAAGGGTGAAATTTCTGTCCAGCTCAATGGGTTCGCCATTGGCCGCTGGCTTGGCTGCGGTCTGCGGGGCTTGTTGTGGCGGCGAGCTCGCAGGCTCAGCCTGTTGTGCCGCAGCAGCAGTTTGCTGGGGCGCAGGCTGACTATCGGCCTGCGCCGCGCGCTCGCGAGCACGCGCTTCAGCCCTTGCCTTTTCAGCTTTTTCCCGTTCACGCCGCTCGGCGAGCTGTTGGCGTAATACAGGGAGTTTGGCACTGATATCTTCTATTTCACTCCGAACCGCAATGAGCTGGGCCTCGGCTTGATCCTGCTGTTCTTCGAGCTTACGCAATTCGTCATTGCTGGAGCGATATTTGCGCTCTGCTAGATGCAGTTTGAATTCAGCATTACGAACACGACTTTTGTTGGTAGGGCTGGGGTCGGCTTCATACTGTTCACTCGCCTCCTCAAAGTTGGCAATGGCCTCATCGTAGGCAGCCTTGCCCGGGCCATCTGCGGTCTCTGCCGTCGCCATCGCTTGCGACAGTGCCTGCGCTTCTAAGCGCAGTGATTCTTCCTGTTTGCGCAGCTCAGCCTGCTTTTGCTCGAGGCGCTCGATGTTCTGGGCTGAGGCCTGGGCGAAAACCGGGCTGCTAAAGAGACAGACAATAAGAAGGCATAGGCCGCCCAAGCGCAAAGTGTGAATGGATTTCATAGATGTTATGCGGACTCTCAATACCCTAAAACGCAATAAAACCAATAGGTTCTGCTGACTTTGCTTATTTTAGTTGAAGGTTGCTTGTCCTCTCGGACGGGCCGGTAAATTCGAGGCTCACTATTACAGAAATCCGTCCGTGGGTCAAAAATGTTACTGCAATCTTACCCGATAGTAATATTGGGCAGCCTGGGTTCTTCAATGCTGATTTTTTCAGTAGGGGCAATGACTTGCGCCTCACCTTTGGCAACGGTTTTGCCGTTCTGGTTAGTTGCTTTACACGCGAATGTCACCATTTTTCTCTCTTCCTGCTTTTCGGTGACAGTCAATTCAAAGGTGATGGTGTCTCCCAGGCAGACGGGTGCCCTGAATGAAAGGTTCTGGCCCAAGTAGATGGTGCCTGGTCCCGGCATCTGCACACCCAGCGCTGCCGAAATCTGCGCGCCAGTCCACATACCGTGGGCAATGCGCTGTTTAAAAAGGGTGCCCGCAGCGTAATCGGCATCCAGATGGACAGGGTTAACGTCACCCGACATCTCTGCAAACAGCAGAATGTCGCGCTCTGTCAGTGTTTTTTCCCGCTGCACGGTGGCACCCGGCTGGATTTCGTCAAAAGTCGTGTTTACTAACTGCGGCATCGTTTTTCCTATAGACAGTGTGAATAATGGATATAGTGATTTTACCCCATGCGTGCTGCGTTGACAGGTGCCTTAAAGATCGTTAGCTTCACGATGTTTTGCCATATAACAACTTTTTACACCTGACCAAGGGTGTTAACCCCCGATCGAGGAAGGAACGTGTCTGGTCAATCGAAGTCTGTTGCCGAAGCGGTATCGGCAGCGCGTGCACGCGCTGGTGTGCCAGAAGTCATCAACCCCGACCAGTTTAGAAATCTGGTTGAACTGTTCGATTTCTGTATAAAAAATTATCGAAGTCGCGATGCGGTCACTAGCCTGGGTCACACACTGACCTATGACATGTTGGAGCAACACTCCCGCGCACTGGGCGCCTACCTGCAGCACAGCACAGATCTGCAGCCGGGTGACCGTGTCGCCATCCAGATGCCCAATATCATTCAGTACCCGGTGGCTATGTTCGCGGTGCTGCGTGCAGGCTTCGTAGTGGTCAACACCAACCCGCTGTACAGCCCCCGCGAAATCAAGCATCAACTGAATGATGCGGGCGTGAAGGCCCTGATCCTGCTGGCCAATGTCGGTGAAGCGGCGGCAGAAGTCCTGCCTGACACCCCGGTTAAGACGGTGATCATGACAGAAGTTGCTGACCTGCATCCACCAATCAAGGGTCGCATCATCAATTTTGCTGCCCGTCATATCAAAAAGTTGATCCCTGACTACACGATCCCGAATACCATTTCTTTCCGCTCTGCCATTGCCAAGGGCCGCAAGCTCAGCCTGACACCGGTTAAGCCTGCACCTGATGACATCGCATTGCTGCAATACACGGGCGGTACCACGGGTGTTTCCAAGGGAGCCATGATCAGCCATCGCAATCTGGTGGCCAATATTCTGCAGGCGGGCAGTATCTTTGATACCTATGGTTTTGAAGAGGGGCCGCAGACCTTTATCGGGCCTCTGCCGCTTTACCATATCTACTCGTTCACGCTGGGCTTTATCGTGATGATGCAGGGCAATCACACGGTGCTAATTCCCAACCCGCGTGATATGGATGCTTTTATCGGCGAAATGAAGAAATGGAAGTTCAGCGGCATGAGCGGGCTAAACACGCTCTTTGTCGGCCTGTACAGCCATCCCGAATTCAAGAATATCGATTTCTCCGCTTTGAAAATGACCCTGTCTGGTGGCATGGCGCTGACATCTTCCGCAGCCAACACCTGGAAGGAAATTACGGGTTGCGAGGTCTACGAAGGTTACGGCTTGACCGAAACTTCGCCGGTGGTGACCACCAATCCGGGCGGCGCGAATCAACTGGGTTCCATTGGCGTGCCTGTGCCCAATACCGAAATTCGTATTGTTGGTGATGACGGTAGCGAGCAGCCTATTGGCGAGCGCGGTGAGCTGTGCGTGCGTGGCCCACAGGTCATGCTGGGTTACTGGCAGCGCGACGACGAAACCAAGAAAATGATCGACGAAGATGGCTGGCTGCACACGGGTGACGTGGCGGTTGTACAGGAAGACGGCTATTTGAAGATTGTTGATCGCATGAAAGACATGATTCTGGTGTCCGGCTTTAATGTCTACCCGAACGAGATTGAAGACGTTGTCTGCACGCACCCTGAAGTTGCCGAATGCGCTGCTATTGGTGTGCCAGATGAAAAATCCGGCGAAGTCGTGAAGATCTTTATCGTCGGCAAAAACGGCCCGGTTAATGTCGACTCTCTCAAGGCCCATCTGCGCGAACAGTTGACCGGCTATAAAATGCCCAAGCATATCGAACAGCGCGATGACCTGCCCAAGTCCAACGTCGGCAAAATTTTGCGTCGCGAATTGCGGGACGAAGAGTTAAAATCAGCCTAGTAGATAGGCAATCAGAGTTGCACTAAAACGCCCTTCGGGGCGTTTTTTATTGGCGGATTATGCACAGCAACAGTCGAAATCATGAATTTCCAGGTGAGTTTTGGCTCGCGGATCAGCCTGAACTTATCAGGTTGCAACGCGATATCGCCAAACGCAAACGCAGTGGCAAAGCCGCGGACAAACTGGAAATACGGCAGGCGAGCCTGATCGAGCGCTCCACCGCCCGCGTCGCCAGCCGCCGTGAGAACCTGCCTTCGGTCAGCTATCCCGATTTGCCTGTTGCCCGTGCGATACCAGAGCTCAGGGGAGCGCTCGAGAAACACCAACTGATTATTGTCGCCGGTGAAACCGGTTCGGGTAAAACTACCCAGCTGCCCAAACTCTGTCTGCAGGCAGGGCGGGGGTTGCGAGGCCTGATCGGTCACACTCAGCCACGCCGTCTTGCTGCGCGAACTGTCGCCCAGCGTATTGCCAGCGAACTCAGCAGCGCTGTTGGTGAGGCCGTGGGTTTTCAGGTGCGCTTTCAGGATCAGGTGTCAGACAACAGCTATATCAAGTTGATGACCGATGGCATCCTGCTGGCAGAGATTCAATCTGATCCCTATCTGCGTCGTTACGACACGCTTATTATTGATGAAGCGCACGAGCGCAGTCTCAATATTGATTTTCTCCTGGGCTATCTGAAAGTCCTGCTGCCCAAGCGTCCTGATCTGAAAGTGATCATTACTTCGGCTACCATTGACGTAGAACGATTCTCCCGACATTTTGACGGCGCGCCGGTGTTGGAAGTCAGCGGGCGCAGCTACCCGGTTGAAATACGCTACCGCCCTTTGGAGGAGTTAAGTGCGGACGGGGATCAGGCCGAAGCCATTGAGCAGGCGCTGTGGGAATTACACGAAGCTGGTGGCAGGCGCAAAGGCGATGTCTTGGTTTTTCTCAGTGGGGAACGCGAAATACGAGCAACGGCTCTGAAGTTGCGCAAGTCGGAACTGAAGGGATTGGAAGTGCTGCCCCTCTATTCGCGCCTGAGTGGCGCTGAACAGCAACGCATTTTTGACGACAAATCGCGCCGGGGTTGGCGCATCATACTGTCTACCAATGTCGCGGAAACCTCATTAACGGTGCCGGGCATTCACTTTGTTATTGATACAGGCACTGCCCGAATCAGCCGCTACAGCTATCGCAGTAAAGTGCAGCGCCTGCCGATTGAGGCCATATCCCAGGCCAGCGCCAATCAACGCGCCGGGCGCTGTGGTCGAATTGCCCCCGGTATGTGCGTGCGACTCTATTCCGAAGAGGACTTTAACGCCCGGCCAGCCTTTACCGAGCCGGAGATACAGCGTACCAATCTGGCATCAGTGATATTGCAGATGCTCAATTTGCGTCTCGGCGACATAGACGATTTTCCTTTTGTTGATGCACCCGACAGCCGCTTTATCAGCGATGGCTATAAACTGCTGGCCGAGCTGGGTGCTGTTAACAAGCGCAGTCTGACGGCACTGGGCAAGACGCTGGTGCGCATGCCTCTCGATCCGCGCATGGCGCGGGTACTCGAAGCGGCTCAGCGTGGCCAGTGCCTGCACGAAGCGCTGATCATTGTCAGTGCTTTGAGTATTCAGGACCCGCGAGAACGCCCTGCAGACAAACAGCAGGCGTCCGATGAAAAACACCGCCGCTTTTACCACAAAGAGTCTGACTTTCTCGGCTTCGTCAATCTGTGGAGTTACCTCGAAGAGCAGCGGCAGGAACTGTCGAATAGCCAGTTTCGTAAACTCTGTCAGCGCGAATTTCTGTCCTATACCCGAGTGCAGGAGTGGCGTGAGCTTCACTGGCAGTTGAAGCTGGTCTGTAAGCAAAATCAATGGGCGCTAAACAAGACGGCAGCCGATTACGAGCCCGTACACCGGGCTCTACTTGCAGGGTTTCTCAGCCAGATCGCACAGAAAGACGAGGACAACTGGTACCGGGGTACCCGCAACCGCAAGCTGCGGATTTTCCCGGGTTCCGCGCTATTCAAGAAATCACCGGCCTGGATCGTGGCTGCAGAAATGGTGGAAACCACTCAGCTTTATGCACGCTGTGTGGCACGGATAGAGCCCCAATGGTTACTGGGTATCAACGATGATGTATTGAAGTATCAGTACTACGAGCCTCACTGGCAGCAGCGTGCGGGCCGCGTTGCTGCCTACAAGGAAACGCGCCTGTACGGTTTGGTTATCGAAGACCGCAAGCGCGTTAACTACGGGCCTATCGATCCCGTTGTGTCGCGAGAAATCCTGATTCGCAGCGCGTTGGTTGAGGGGCGCTACCGAGGTAAGGCTGCATTCTTTCACCATAATCAGCGTCTTATTGAAGAAGTGCTTGAGCTTGAAGACAAAGTGCGGCGGCGTGACCTGCTGATCAGTGATGATGTCCTTTACGCTTTTTACGATGAGAGGATTCCGGAAGGCATCGTTAGTGCGCGTCATCTCGAAAGCTGGCTCAAGTCCGCCGGCAAAGCCGAAGCAGAGCGGCTGAAGCTAACACGCGCAGAGGTTCTGGCAGCATCAAGTGGCGCGGATACACCCGCACAGTTTCCCGATACGCTGGAATGGGAAGACTTGCGACTGCCCTTGAGCTATCGCTTTGAGCCGGGGCACAAAGCTGACGGCGTCAGCGTGGAAGTGCCGTTGGCATTGCTTAATCGCGTGCCAGATCACTTGCCCGAATGGTTGGTGCCCGGTTTATTGACCGAAAAATGCATTGCACTGGTCAAGGCTCTGCCCAAGCAGTGGCGCAAAAAATTTATGCCCATTCCTGCGGTGGTGGGCGAAGCCATGATGCTGCTCAAGCCGGCAAACCGCTCACTGGTGGGGGAGTTAGCAGAAGCACTGCGGCGCAAGACGGGCTTAAGCGTGCCGGCAGAACTCTGGAGTGCACAAGCGCTCGATGATTACTACCGCATGAACATCCGCGTGCTGGATGAAAATGGCAAGGTACTGAAAGAAAGTCGGCGTCTGGAACAACTCAAAGAGCAATTTGCCGATGCTGCTCGCAGCAGCCTGCAACAGCAGAGCAGTACGCAGTTTCCGGTGCAGACAATGTCCGGCTGGGAGTTAGATGAATTACCGCGTGTTAAGACTATCCGTCGCGGTGGCGCCGAAGTGCAGGCCTATCCGGCACTGGTAGACAAGGACGACAAGGTCGAGTTGGTCTTACTGGAAAGCGCAGAGCTTGCCGACCGGGAAACCCGTCTGGCCGTTCGGCGACTGATTTTATTGCGCCAGCAAGTGATGCTGAAGCCCCATCGCGAGCGGCTGCTGAAATCCAATACCGTGCAACTCCAACTCGCGGCGCTGAAACAGCAACGCCGGGACTGGGTAGAAAACCTCGTCAATGCGGCAGTTGATAAAGCCTATCTCGACCAGCGAGAATTGCCGCGCACGGCCGATAGCTTTGACGCCATATTACGTGACGGTCACGCACGTTTACTTGACACACTGGAACGGTTTGAAGTGCTGGCTGAGGACATTCTGAAGGGGGCCGCTTCCGTTCACAAGGGTCTGAAAAAGCTCACGCAACTGCACTGGTTTGAAACGGTAGCGGATATTCGGGAGCAGTTGGATGCCTTGTTGTATAAAGATTTTCTACAGCACCTACCGGAAGACCGGCTCGGTCACTATCCGCGCTACCTGCAGGCGATTGCCCAGCGTCTGGAAAAGCTTGAAGGGCAATATCAACGGGAACGCCAACAGACACTGACGCTGCGAGCGCTCACAGAACCGCTCTGGCAGAGAATAAAGCCCGAGGAGGTTGCCGCAGTCGATATCTCTTCCCAGATAAAGGACTACCGCTGGATGCTGGAGGAACTCAGAGTGTCTGTTTTCGCCCAGACGCTGGGTACGGCTGTCCCGGTGTCGGAGAAGCGCCTGAAGACCTTGTGGCGCGAAATTCTGGCAGCGGATAACCCTAGGGTGTAACTTAGTCTACTGGCTCTTGAGCCAGCGTGGGAACCAGGGCGACACTTCAGTGTCGAACCTCTTTGGTGCGTCTGATGCGCCCGCTTCAAAAGCAGGCGCCTGACGATTGGAACGGTAATTTGAATCGGTAAATTGTGTAACAAATTACCATGGCCTTCATCTAACCCCTGCAACTGCGCGTATACGAGTTTTATCAAGGAACTGTATAGTGCGGACATACCTTGATCACCCTGGAGACTATAGAAATGGCTAAACTAACGAAACGACCTCTCGCTGCAGCACTCAGTGCAGCATTTCTTGCTGGTACTGGCGCATCGCTGACCTCAGCTGACACCAACCCCTTTGCTGCAAGCCATCTGAGCTCTGGCTATGACCTGGCTTCCTATGGCAAGCATGCGGAAGGGAAGTGTGGTGAAGGCAAATGTGGCGAAGGTAAATGCGGAGAAAGTAAAAAGGCTGAAGCTGAAGGAAAATGCGGCGAAGGCAAGTGTGGTGAGGGCAAGTGTGGGGAGCGTAAAAAAGCCAAAGAAGGTAAGTGTGGCGAAGGCAAGTGCGGAGAAAGCAAGAAGGCCAAAGAAGGCAAGTGTGGCGAAGGTAAGTGTGGTGCCCACTAAGCGCTATGTCTGAAGTTCAGGCAGGACTTGGCTTGAGGCGCGCTATTATCGGCGCGCTCAAGCCCTTGAATACCGGCGACATCGACTTTCTTGAAGTGGCGCCAGAAAACTGGATGTACATAGGCGGTCGGCTTAAAAAGGACTTTCAGTACTTCGCTGAACGCTATCCGATCTATCTACACGGTTTGTCGCTGAATATCGGTGGCTTTGCTCCTCTCGATCTCGATCTGGTCATGGCCATTCGCGATTTTATGAATGACTATGATTGTCCCCTCTATACCGAGCATCTGACCTACTGTGGCGATGACGGTCACCTCTACGATCTCTTGCCCATCCCTTTCACCGAAGCGGCCGCCAAGCATGTTGCAGAACGGGTGATGCGCGTTCAGGATCTTCTCGGTCGGCAGATCGCTCTAGAAAATGCATCCTACTATGCTGCGCCGGCGCAGGAGATGAGCGAGGCAGAGTTTATTAATCGGGTGCTCGCCAAAGCCGACTGCCGCCTGCTGCTGGATGTTAACAACGTGCACGTGAACAGCATTAACCACGGCTACGACCCCTTGGTATTTATGGAGCAGCTTGATCTTGAACGCGCCTGCTACATTCACATCGCCGGCCACTATGTGGAAGCAGAAGATTTGCGCATCGACACTCACGGCTCGGCCGTTATCGACCCTGTGTGGGATCTGCTCGATGCCGCCTATGCGCGGACAGGTGTGCTGCCAACGCTGGTGGAGCGCGACTTTAATTTTCCACCGATGACTGAATTGCTGGGCGAGTTGAACCAGGTCAGGCAGGCTCAGGCCCGGAGTCTTCAGCGTAAACCGGTGAGTGCATGAACCAGTTTCAAAGCGTTCAGCGTGGGTTTGCCGCACACCTGCGTAACCCCGCCGTACATCCGGCACCTGCGGGTATTGAAGATCGTCGCCTCAGGATTTATCGCGAGCTCATCTACAACAACATTGAAGGTTTTCTCAGTTCCGGTTTTCCCGTGTTGCATTCAATCTATGCGTCGGCAGACTGGCACGCACTGGTCAACGACTTTGTTGCCTCCCACGTTAGTCGCAGTCCGTATTTTTCCGAGATTGCTGAAGAATTTCTGGCCTACCTTGAACACGAGAGGGGAGTGGTCGCTAGCGATCCTCCATTTTTATTGGAGCTGGCCCACTATGAGTGGGTGGAGCTCGCTCTGGATATTGCCGATGTAGACTTGAGCGAGCCAAAGCCAGCCGACACTGCGAATGTCTTGGATAGCAATCTCGCTGTGTCACCGCTGGCCTGGCCGCTGGCATATCGCTATCGCGTGCACCATATCGGCCCGGAATTTCAGCCAGATGAGCCCGGCGAAGAACCTACCTATTTGGTGGTCTATCGTAACCACAGTGATGATGTCCGCTTTATGGAAATTAACGCGGTGACTTTCCGTTTACTGCAACTACTGCAGGAGGAAAGCACGCTGACGGGAGCACAAGCCCTGGAAAAACTGGCTGAAGAGATGCAGCATCCCGATCCTGCGGCGCTGCTGCCATTTGGCGAAGGGCTGCTGGCAGAGCTGCAGCAAGCTTCCATTCTTCTGGCGGATGGCTAAACCTTGCCGTTGTGTCACTGGATTTACCGTTCAAAGCGCTATATCGTTGCACAATTCTAATAACCGGGGTGTTTCATGGCGGTTCGGCTTTCATTAATGTCCTGCAGCAAAATACTCGTGCTGCTGTCACTGCTACAGCTGTTTGGCTGTGCCAGTCAGCCCGAAAACCCTGATCCCTGGGAAGACTTTAATCGCAAGGTCTTTGCCTTTAACGATTTCGCCGACAAGTACGCGGCAAAACCTGCAGCCAAAGCCTATCAGGCCATCACGCCCAATTTTCTCGAGCGTGGTATCGATAATGTATTCAGTAATCTGCGAGAAGTATTAAATGTTCTGGCGGATCTGGGGCAGCTCAAGTTCAAGGAAGCTGGAAGTGACGGTGCTCGTTTTTTGATCAATTCTACTGTCGGTATAGGAGGTTTTTTTGAAGTGGCTGCCTATATCGGACTCGAAAAGCGCACAGAAGATTTTGGTCAGGTGCTGGGCTACTGGGGCGCGGGCCCTGGCCCCTATGTCGTACTACCCATCATGGGGCCATCGACGGTGCGCGATGCCGGCAGCTCTCTGATTGACTCCCAGATCGATGCCCTGAGCCAGATTGATCATATCTCCACGCGCAATCAGTTGCGACTGCTGAATCTCGTCAACACCCGTGCGGGTTTGTTGAAAACTGAGAGTATTCTCTCCGGTGATCGCTACTCCTTTCTGCGTGATGCCTACCTGCAGCGCCGGGAATACCTGATCAGTGATGGTGCTGTTGCCGAAGACAGCTTTGGCGAGGAAGAGTTTGAGGATTGGGATGACTTCTGATCGCGCTTTTGCTCCGGCTGTCTATACTGCTAGTAACCGTTGATGTCAGACAGGATCAGCTTTGAGCGAGCATGACTAAGCAACTACTTGTTATCCAGCGGGCTGACCGCCAGCGCGACGAACTGATTGCGACGCTGGAGCACCTGGATTACCAGGTGTGTGCCTTTGCGGACGAGCAAGAAGGTCTACAGTCCTTTTTCGACACAACACCCGATGCGGTGTTGCTGGACCTGTATGTCAGTGACGACGGCCGTCGCACGCTCGAAGTGCTGACCTCCGACAAGCGCGAGATTCCTGTTATTGTCATATCCAGACGACGCCTGATGTCAGACGTGGTCGAAGCCTTGCGCAAGGGCGCCTGTGACTACCTCATGCTGCCCAACAGTATTACCGACGAAAGTGTGCTCGATCACGCCATGGAGCGTGCCCTGAAGCAGGGTGATTTACGCCGGGAAAACCGCAGATACCGCGATAAGCTGGAAAACGCCAATCGCGAATTGCTCGAGAGCTTGACTCACCTGAAGAAAGACCAGCAAGCCGGGCGCCATATTCAGATCAAAATGTTGCCTGAAACACCCAAAGTGATCGGTAATTACCGCTTCCATCAGCATATCCTGCCTTCGCTGTATCTGAGCGGCGACTTTATCGATTACTTTATTGTCGGCAACCGCCACGCCGTCTTTTTTGTGGCCGATGTATCCGGCCACGGCGCCAGCTCGGCCTTCGTGACCGTGATGCTAAAGAATCTATTTGCCCGTAAACGCAGTGATTTTCACCACCGGCACAACAGCGCGATCCTGTCTCCAGCCCATATGCTCGACAAGGCAAACCGGGAGCTGCTCGGCATGGAAATTGATAAGCACGTCACGATGTGCGTCGGCGTTATTGACCTGGAAAGTGATGAATTGTGCTACAGCATAGCGGGGCATTTGCCCGCGCCGGTGCTCAGCGTCAACGGTACTGCGCGCTACCTCGATGGCCACGACCTCCCTGTGGGGCTGTTTCCAGATATCACGTATTCAGAACACCGCATGCAGTTACCGGAAAAGGCTGTTCTGACCCTGTTCTCAGATGGTATATTGGAAGTTCTGAACCCCAAGGGGGTTATCGCCAAAGAGCAGTACCTGCTCGAGGCCTTGGAAGACGGCCCGGAATCGGCCGACGATGTCATAAATACTTTTAAACTGAATACCATCGGCGAGGCACCCGATGATATTGCAGTTCTGGTAGTGTCGCGAGTCTAGACGTATGCAACCAGGCAGAATTATGGTTGCTGAGCAAGAAGGTTCCAATGTAATCAAGTTAGTGGGTGATGTGCGCCTGACACTTTGCACAGTGCTCGACGATTACTTTGAAGACATGTTCAGCAGCGACAATTTTTCCAGCGTTTTGGTCGATCTGACCGAAGCCGATAACGTGGACAGCACGACGCTGGGCTTGTTGGCCAAGCTCGCGTTGATGGCACAAAAGCGTTTCAAATTTATCCCTGTCATTCTTTCCACAAATCCCGACATCACTCGTGTGCTGCAGAGCATGGGTTTTGATCGCGTCTTTCGCATTCGTCAGTTTCCCCTTAGCAATGATCAGGATTTGGGCGAACTGCCGCAGGTCGAAGGCTCCGAAGGCGCAGTGAAGGAAAAGGTGCTCGAAGCGCACCGTGTCTTGATGGGCTTGAACGATGCCAATAAGGCGAAATTTCGCGAACTGGTGTCCATGCTGGAAAAGAAATGCTGAGCCAGTCGGCCCAGCATCCCTTGTCGTTACAACACCATTGCGTTATTAAGCCGTTGCAGAGCGCTGGCTTTGTTCTGCGTCCTCTTGCGCGTCGGCAGGGCGCTCGACCACTTGCCGCTTGCCCTTGGAGGCAGCCGCCAGTTCTTTGATGCCTTCGGGGTCAAAGGCGTCCACGCGGATCACATCATAAAGTACAGTCAGCGCGCGCAAGAGTGGCTCTTGCTCATCCTCGTCTATCACACCTTGTTCCAAAGCCCAGTCTACCAGCTCCTTGCGCTCGTGCCCCATCAGTAGCGCAACGCCGTCCAGTTCATCCGGATCGCGCTGGCGTATTGCCTGATGCAGGCGTTGGCGCAGCTCGGAGGTGTCGTTAGCCTGTTCGAAGGCGTAGAGCACGCGACCGATGGGGTCGTCTGGCTGATTGTTCACATAGGTTCCGCGGCAGATTCGTTCGCGAATTTCACTGTTGCTGGTAATGGCATCAGCCAGTTCGGTGCCCAGTGCATCATCGGGTTTGCGCAAGCCAATTGCACCTAGCGGAAACACAATCAAACGCAGAGGCCAGCGCAAAGCCCGCACCGGGAAGTTGTCGATAATCCGGCGCAAATGCTCCTGCAGCTCGTGCAGGTTAGATTGTAGGCACCATTCCACTATGCTGCGATGACTCTCCGGGTAGCCGTCCTCATGCCATTGTTTGATAACGGCGGACGCGTAATAGAGTCTGACCAGACAATCCGCCATATTGCCCGACAGCCGCTGCTTGGCCTTCAGGCCGCCGCCCAGGGTCAATAGCGAGACATCGGTCAGTAGCGAAAAGGCCGAAGCAAAGCGGGTCAGTTGTCGGTAGTAAGGTTTGATGGCGCCGCGGTTTGGAACCGTCGCCAGCAAGCCGCCGCTTAGAGCCAGCGCCATTGAGCGCACCGCATTGCCGCTGGTGTGGGCGATATGACGATAGAAGACACTGTCAAATTTGGCGACCGCCTCGGTTTCATCATCCATGCCAGCGGCTTCAATTTCATCGACAATATAGGGGTGGCAGCGGATTGCGCCCTGACCAAAGACCATCAAACTCCGGGTCAGGATATTCGCGCCTTCCACCGTAATGGCGATGGGCACTGCCTGATAAATACGCGCCATAAAATTGCGCGGCCCGCTGATCACGCCGCGTCCGGCCACCACATCCATGGAATGGTTCACCACCGTGCGCATCAAATCCGTATTGCGGTATTTGAGCAGGGCTGAGGGCACTGCAGGGCGGATACCCCGGTCCAGCATTGACGCGGTCATTACGCGCGCGGCATCCATCATGTAGCTGTAGCCGGCAATGTGTTCGAGGGCTTCCTGGACGCCTTCAAATTCACTGATGCTGCGGCCAAACTGTTCGCGCACAGCGGCGTAGGCACCCGTGGTCAGGGTGGCGAGCTTGCCCGAGCCTGCGGCCAGACCCGGCAAGGAAATCGAGCGGCCAATAGAGAGGCATTCCAGCAACATAGTCCAGCCGTGCCCCAACATTTCCTCGCCGCCAATCACCTGATCCAGCGGAATAAACACATCGTTACCCCAGGTCGGGCCGTTCATAAAGACCGTGTTCATGGGCAGGTGTCGGCTGCCCACGTTAACGCCTTCAGTCTCGCGCGGCACCATCACGCAGGTCACTCCGATAGTGTCGTCATCGCCGAGCAGATGCTCCGGGTCGTAGACCTTGATGGCCAGGCCGATAAGCGTAGCCACCGGGGCCAGGGTGATATAACGCTTGTTCCAGGTAACCTTCAGGCCGAGTACTTCCTCGCCATTCCACTGGCCGCGGCAGACAATCCCTTTGTCGGGAATGGCGCCGGCATCAGAGCCCGCCATTGGCGAGGTCAGGGCAAAGCAGGGAATTTCTTCGCCGGCGCAGAGGCGGGGCAGGTAGTGCTGTTTTTGAGTATCCGTGCCGTATTCCATCAGCAGTTCGCCGGGGCCAAGGGAATTGGGCACCATCACGGTCACCGCCGCGGATACGCTGCGGGTTGCGATCTTCATGACAATTTCAGAGTGCGCGCGCTGGGAAAAGCCCTTGCCGCCGTATTCCTTGGGAATCACCAAGCCGAAAAAGCCCTGATCGCGAATAAACTGCCAGGCTTCTTCCGATAAATCATAGAGCTCGTGGGTCATTTGCCAGTCGTTGAGCATGGCGCAGAGCTCTTCTACCGGGCCGTCGATAAAGGCCAGTTCCTCGTCACTGAGCGGTTTCTGTTCAAGCCGGAGCAGTCGCTCCCAGTCCGGTTTGCCTGAAAAAAGCTCGCCGTCCCACTCAACGCTGCCGGATTTCAGCGCTTCCGACTCAGTGTCAGAGAGTTGTGGCAGCATGCCGCGCACCCAGCCCAGTAGTGGGCGACTGAGCTCCTGTTCACGCAACTTGGAGGGCAATAGCAGAAAGAGCGCGCCAGCGAGAGCCAGAGCGCCGAAGAGAATGCTGGCAAAGTGCCAGTTGTCTGTCATCACGCCGAGTAAAGTCGCGACTGACAAAACCGTAGCTGCGGTGGTACCACCGATACCCAGATACAGGAGTACCAAAGCACTGATCAATAGAAAAAGAACACTCATGGCGCTATCTCCCTCATACCAACTGTTACCAGCATCAGTGAAAGATAGTGCAACTACAAGTCAGCTGCGCGACTTGTGAATATTACCGAAAAGCTGAGCGCTCTTACTTTTGCAATCGAATAAACGGCAGGATGCAGACCGCCAGCACCAGGAAGCCGGAGAAGAGCACAAACGTGAGCTGATAGCTGCCAGTGGCATCATAAATCGCGCCCGCTAGCGGCGGCGAGGCAATATTGAAAGGCATGATAACCGGGCTCATCAGGCCCATCACCCGGCCGTAGCTGCCAACGCCAAAGGCTTGGGCCATCAGTGCCCCCCACACTGGCAGCATGCCTCCAGCGGCAAGCCCGACAAGCACGCTGCCTGCGAGCAGCAGGTTGAAATTATCGCTGCCCAGATAACAGATCAGGCCGCAGCCGAGCAGTATTGCCGAGCCTGCCAGACCAAAACGCAAATCCACGCGGTCAGCAATCGTGCCGAATAGCAGTTTTCCGGTCAGGCCCATGACCGCAATAATGGAAATCAACAGGGCTGCCTGATCACTGCTGGCGCCGCTGTCAATGGCGAAGGGTGCCAGGTTGCTCAACAGCATTGAGTAGGTTGAAAACAAAATGCCCATAAATATGGCAATGGTCCAAAAATTCCGCTCGCCCATGATGGCGCCCACAGAGTCGAACTGCGGGGCGGGAGCGGCATTGCTGTCTGTTTCGGGGACATGGCTGTCGCCGTCGGGCAAGAGGCCTCTTTGTTCGGGCCAGTCCACCACAATCAAACCAATTAAAGGGATCAATAGAAGCAGGATCACGCCTGCCAGCAAGCGAAAGGCCGTACGCCACTCAAAACTATCAATCAAAAATTGCAACAGCGGAGGAAAGAGAAAACCGCCGAGCGAGGTACCGACCGCAGCCAATCCCATTGCCAGACCGCGGCGTTTGGTAAACCATCGCGCCAGTAAGGTGGATGCCGCCAAGGGGCCGAGCATCACGCTGCTGATCGACATGAATACGGCGTAGATTAGCGGCATCTGCCAAATGTCCTGAATAAAGGAGAGGGCAAAAAAACCGACACCCAGCGACGCTGCGGCAATCAGCATCACGCGTTTGAGGGATAGCTTGTCTATACTGACTCCCAGCCAGGGAGAGAGCAGGCCGCCCACCAGTGTCATGGTGGTCATACCCAGCATCAGGGTCATGCGGCTGGATTCAAACTCACCCGAGAGCGGCACCACAACCACGCTGTAAGAATAAGCAATGGTGCCGGTGCCAACAGCCTGAACAAGCATCGCAACAATCACCTGCCACCAGCCAAAGAAAAACGGTTTGCCCACAGCGTTTACAGACCCTTCACTCACGTTATTTTCTCTTTTATTGATTGAATGCCGAATGAAGCTAACCCAGCTGACGTCTTAAGGGTAGCGATTTTCTTCGGGTAGCGCGCTATTCCGCTTCTGGTTTAAAGACTCAGCTGCACGGCCCCCCACCGCCCCTGACAAGGGCCCGATTTCCTTCGCGCGTATTATTGTCTTCGCCCGACACCCTGCGCTTGAGGCGCAGGAAGCTGTAAGAAAATGTCTATCGGCTGTCACGGCCTGTCATTGCTGCTGGGCTCTTTCAAATGGATTCTTGTATCCACTCTGGACGCAATAACTGCAGCGGGAATCCACCTATGGGCAACACCGCTTTCCTTTATGCGCGCGGCGCGCACACCGCGAAGCAAAGGCAAACGTGACGGTTCGCTGCACGTGGTTAAGCCGGTAGACCTACTGGCAGGCCAGTTAAATGCTCGGAAGCATCGCCACGATGCGAAGCACAACGAGAATAAGCATCGAATGCTAAGCGGAGATAACAATGCTAAAACGCAATTTCACTGAAGAACAAACCATGTTCCGAACGGCCTATCGCAAGTTCCTGGAAAAGGAAATTGCGCCTCATGTTGAACGTTGGCGCGAGCAGGGCATTGTTGATCGTGAAGCATTTACCAAAGCCGGTGAACAAGGCTTTTTGATGATCTGGCCGGATGAAAAATATGGCGGTATGGGCGACAACGATTTTCGCTTTGAGCAGATTATCATTGAAGAAACCTCCTACTGTTACGCCGGAGACTGGGCCAATACCTTGCATAGCCGTCTGGTGGGGCCCTACCTGTCGCGTTTTGGCAGCGAAGAACAGAAAGAGCGCTTTCTGCCCAAGTGTGTAAGCGGGGAATGTATTCTCGCGGTTGCGATGACCGAGCCCGACGCGGGTTCTGATCTGGCCGGCATGCGCGCCACTGCCAAGGACATGGGTGACTATTGGCTTCTCAATGGCACCAAGACCTATATCACCAATGGCATTAATTCTGATCTGGTGGTGGTTGCTGCAAAAACCGATCCGGAAAACAATCCACATGCGATGGGCCTGTTTCTGGTTGAGCGCGGTATGGAAGGCTTTGAACGCGGCCGTAACCTGAAAAAAATGGGCATGAAAGCCCAAGACACAGCCGAACTGTTTTTTAATGACGTTAAAATCCCCAAGGCCAATGTACTGGGCGACCCCACAATGGGTTTTGTCTACCTGATGCAGGGCCTGGCTGAAGAGCGTCTGATTGGCGCGTGCGGTTTCATCTCGGGCGCACAAAAAGCCTTCGAAGCCACCCGCAACTTTGTGATGGAGCGCAAGGTCTTCGGCAAGCCGCTTTCTTACATGCAAAACACCCAGTTCAAAATGGCGGAGCTGCGCACGGAAATTGATGTGGCCCAGGCCCATGTGGATGCCTGTGTTGCGGCGCATAACCGTGGCGAACTCACCGCCGAAGATGCCGCCAAAACCAAACTCTACACCAGTGAAGTCCTCTGCCGAATGGTCGATGAAGGTGTTCAATTACACGGTGGCGCAGGTTATATGGACGAGTATCCCATCTCCCGTATGTACACCGATGCGCGCATCACTCGCATCTTTGCCGGCAGCTCTGAAATCATGAAATTGATCATCGGCCGGGATGTTTTTTCCGATAATTTCGTTCCCTTTGTCGATCGCTAGGAGTCAGCCTATGTCTGCGCAACCTACCTATGAAGCCATCACCCTGAGTGTCGAGGGCCACGTGGCCACGATTCTGCTGAATAGGCCTTCCACGCTGAATGCGTTTACGGTGAGCATGCGTCAGGAATTGCTCGAAGCCTTTAGTCGCGTCGATGCTGACGATACCGTGCGTGTTGTGGTGTTTGGCTCAACGGGCAAGGCCTTTTCCTCGGGCGCAGATCTCACCGAAGGGCTGGGTATCCAGGACAATGTTGAAGACCAGATCATGCTCGAGTACGCGCCCATTCTTGAAAAAATGGCCGCCCTGCACAAGCCGATAATCGCCGCTGTACCGGGCGTAATGGCAGGCATCGGTGCGGCTTTTGCGATGAACAGTGACCTGGTAGTGATGGCCGATACCGGCAGCATGTTGATGGCCTTTACCAATATCGCGCTGGTGCCCGATGGCGGTGCGAGCTGGATGTTGTTGCGGCACCTGGGTTATCAGCGCGCCTTCCAATTGATTGTGGAAGGTGGTCGCATGAGCGCCCACGATTGCCTGGAAGCCGGCATTGCCAACAAGCTGGTTCCCGCCGGGCAGCTGATGGACGAAGTGCAGAAATGGGCGCAGGAGCTCGCTCAGCGCGCGCCGGTGGCACTGCGCGAAACCAAGCAACTGCTGCGCAATGCTGCGGTCATGAGCTATGCGGAAACCGTGGCGCTGGAGGCCAAAACCCAGAACGTCTGCATGGGCACTCAGGACGCGGCCGAAGCGGTTCAGGCCTTTCTCGAGAAGCGCCCGGCGACGTTTAAGGGCTGCTAAGCGCAACGGCCTGTCGCGCCCGGACAAAAAGCTGCCGCCTTGCGCATTTTTCTCGTCGGTGTATAAACGATACTACACATGCAGTCATGTCGGCTGCCCGAGATAAGAATAATAGTCAGCGTTGCGGTCGATCATTGCCAAAAGCAACGCAAGCGAGGAAGGGTATGGTCAGCGTCAACGCTGCCGCGGTTGCGTCTGCCGGGTCTCCGGCAATCATTCGTTCGTTTCTGGCTTTGGTGCTCTCTGTCATGCTCAGCGCCTGTAATAGCGGAGACAGCAGTGGCGCCGTGCAGAGCGGAGTCTTGGGTGGGGGTAATGACGGCGGCCTGTCCGGCAATTTTGATACCCCGGAAGCCTTTTTTGCCGCCAGTGTGCAGCCCGCATTGGAGAATTGTCGAACCTGCCATATCCCCGGGCGCGTGGCCGACAGTCCGGAGGGCGAGGCGCTTCAGCTCCATGCCACCGATACTGATACAGACTACGCCCGCGTTTACGCCGCCTGGGAGCGGCTGGACAAAGGCGTATTGAATAATCGCCTGCTGACCATGCCCTCGGCGCCCGCTATTGCCCACAGTGGGGGCAAGCCCTGGCCCGCGGGGTCCAATGGTTTTCTGGCCATGGAAATTCTTCTGAACTGCTGGGACAACCCGGCAAGCTGCCAACTCAGCAACGTCGCCGCCGATCCTTTGTTACCCCTGTTGGGTAGCAAACGAGGTCGCCATATCTGGGCGGAGTACTGTGAGGGCGAACCCGAAAGCAGCACCAAACCCTTGCCGGCAGACCCGCGCACGCTGATTCAGCAGGGAAGGCCGGAAGTCACAGGAGACAGGGCGGTACACTTTAATGGTTGGTGGCAGGACTGCCATGCATCCCCCTTGTTGGCCGATGAGCGTCAGGCCACCACGTGCGGCGAATACATCAGTCGTCGCAACCGTGGCGAGGCCTTTTTAACAGACGAGCTGGCGGCGGATGCCATGACTGTCAGCGACTTTCGCAACAGCTGGGAGAAATGGGGGTTGAGTTCGCGCCCCGATAATTTCGACCAGCTTTATACGCTGCGCTATGGCCTGAATGTGTCGCCCTTTGCCAATCCTTACCCTCTGGAAGGCGAAGACCCGAACAACTGCGCTACACCGCAAAACCCCGCCTGTGACGGCGGCACCGGGCGTCTGCCACTGGGCCTGCGTTTGCTCAAAGATAACAATGGCCAGTGGACGGACAGAATTGGCACATCGGCCTGCTACACCTGCCACGGCGGGCAGGTGGGCGATCCCTTTGAGGGCGACCCCATGCTGATTGGGATGCCGAGTCTTGGACTGGGTAACAACAACTACGATGTCATTATGGCGGCGCACGACGGCTCTCCCTTCAAGGAAGTACCCATTGCCGGCGGTGCCATTCCGCCGATGGACCCTAACGTCTTGTTCAATGTGGGCATCAAGCAGCGCGGCCAGAACAATGCCGTGGGTGCTTTCGAATTCCTCAACACCATTCTTGATCTTGATTCGCTGGGCATAAACCCCAACCCCCTGAAGAACATGAAGGGCGTGCAGGGCACGCAAGATGTGTCGCATCCCTTGGCACACACTCAGGACACGCCCGCCTGGTGGAACATGGGCTCGCGACCGCGCAAGTTTTTTGACTCCGGTGTCTCCAACGACAGTACGCGCATCATCATGGCGGCGGGGCCGGGCGAATTTGACCTCTTGTTTACGGCTGACGGCAAACCTTATCGCGACCGCATAGAGGAGTGGGATCAGGATCTGGAAGCCTTCTTCCTGTCTCTGGTGTCGCCGGAATACCCCCAGGCCATCGACGCTGAATTAGCCGAGCAGGGCGCGGTACTTTTTCACAGCAAGGATTTGTGGGCGGAAGAGGGCAATGCTGACAGACCCCGCCCCGAGGGCGGCAACGGTTCCTGTGCAAGCTGCCACGGCGCCTATTCACCGCGTTTTGTGAACGATCCTGCCTTTTTGGCTGACCCGGTTTTGGAGGGTGTCGCTTCCCATATCGTCACACTGGACGTTATCGGCACTGACACGGCCCGTTCCGATATGCTCACCCCAACACTGCGGCGCGGCTGGGATACGACCTACTGGGCCTACCCCGAGTCCGATGAAAACTACGTGAGCCCGGAAGACAAAAACTACCTGAGCGAATCCGCCGACGACATGCTGCCAGACGAACAACGCCTGAACGGTGCCTGCGGTTGGCAGAAAGACATTATCGGTTATCAGGCGCCGCCACTCTATGGCGTGTGGGCAACTGCGCCATACCTGCACAATGGTTCGGTGCCCAATCTGGAAGCGCTGCTGGATTCCTCCCAGCGTTCAACCCTTTGGCAGCGTACAATACAGACCGTTGCCTTGGAGCAGGGTAGCGTTGAAATCAAAGGCTTTGACCAACGCCTGTCCGCTTTTGATTTTGACAAGGTTGGCTGGCAGTCCCGGGCGCTAAGCTGCTCCGACATTCCCGGCAGCGATCAGCTCAATTGCAGTCCCAGTGACGATGAAGGGCCGTCCATGTCGCAGATCGTGCAGAACTACCTGAACAGTTCACTGAGCTGGGCCGGTTTGCTGACCATCTCGGATCCGGCGCCCGAAGGAATCGACAAACGGCTGGTGTACGACACGCGTATACTCGGCAACGATGACGCCGGCCATGAATTTACCGATGTGCTGACGGCTGCAGAGCGCAAAGCCGTTATTGAATACCTGAAAACGCTGTAAACACCGACCCATAACAAGAAGCGAGTGTTTAAGGGAGTGACCGCCATTAAGGGCACAACAATAAAAGCCGAACTGCGCCGTCTACAGGCGCAGATGATGCAGAGAGCGCTTTTGCTGGTGGCTAGTATTCTGCTTGCTGCGCCAGTCTGGGCCGTGGAAGTTGGCGAGCCTATGCCTGCCTTTCAGCAACCGGGTTTGGGCCACGGCAAAATGCTGAACTCCAACTATTTTGCCGGTAAGGTTTTGTATCTGGATTTCTGGGCCTCGTGGTGTGGTCCCTGCCGGATATCACTGCCAACCATGGATAAGCTCTACCGCGAGTTTAATGATCAGGGCTTTGAAGTGGTGGCCGTTAACGTCGACAAAAATCTGAATGATGCCAAGCGTTTTCTCAAGCAGCATCCGGTGAGCTATTACCTCGTTACTGACGACGGCAGCCTGCCGCGCCGCTACGGAGTGAAAGGTATGCCAACGGCTTATCTGATTGACCGGCAGGGCCGCGTGCGCCGAATACACGAAGGTTTTCGCCCCGGCGACGAACAGAGCTTGCGACTGCAGATTGAATATCTGCTTAACGAAACCTCAGGAGTGAGTGCAGCGCAATGATCAACTCATCTTCATTAAGGCGGCAAATCCCGCTGCGGCTAAAAACAATCGTCTACCTTGTGGCCTGTCTGCTGATAGTGGGCTGCAGCGTGTCCAAAGTCGAACCCTGGGAGCGGCAGTATCTGGCCCGCCCGGAAATGGCCTGGGACCCCGACAACAATACTGCGGCCTACCGCTCGCATGTGTATTTCAGTAAGGAGGCCAGCACCGGCGGTGCCACAACGGGGGCCGGAGGCTGCGGTTGTAACTAAGACCTCAACTAGCAAGCGCTTTAAATAAGCCCTTAACTCTCTGACAAGGCGGCGACACGAGAAGCGGATGGACAACACCAAACATAAAACACAAAGTCCTGCACTACTGGCCCTCACCGGCGCGGCGCTGGCACTACCGGGTATTGCGGGCAAAGCCTCGGCGGCAGCGCCGGTCAGTGAGCCGGTATTGAGTTATCAAGCCTCGCGCTACAGCGAAGCGCGACTCGACAAAGACAAGCATCTGGGCGGCGACCGTGAGCGCTATGAAATTGATACCCACCAACTGGGATTTGCCAGCGCCCTTGGCAAGCAAACCGATATTCAGCTCGACCTGATGGTGGAGTCCATGAGCGGTGCGTCACCCTGGTATGTTGCACCGGGCGCCAATAACGAACCGGTGCAGGTGATGAGTGGGGCGTCAATCAAAGAAGAGCGGGTTGACCTGCAATCACGTTTTAAACGCTATCTCGACAGCAATACCGTGGCGGCATTGGCGTTGGGCTATTCTGACGAAGACGACTACAGTGCGGCCAATATTGGTTTTGAATTTGAAAAGACCTTGCCCGAGCGGCAACTGACCATCAATACCGGCATCGGCTACAGCGACGATGAGCTGGAGCCCACTCAGGGCACCACGCCGGTCAGCGTGCGCTCTGCCGATAAGGATAATCTCAGCGCCTTTGTGGGCTTGGGGCTGGTACTCAACGAGCGCACCGCCGTGCAAAGCAGTTTGAGCGTCAGTGATCAGCAGGGTTACTTGTCTGATCCCTACAAACTGGCCTATATCTCAAGCCTCAACAACCCGCTAGTGGCAGACAAGCGTCCGGATGATCGCCGTCAGTGGGTGTGGCTTACACGGCTGCGCCACTTTGTGCCCACACTCAACGGCGCTTTGCATGCCGATTATCGCTACTTTGATGACGACTGGGATATCGAGTCGCACACCTTGGCGTTGGCCTGGTATCAGAACCTCGGCCCAAACTGGCGTATTGATACGACTGCGCGTTACTACAGCCAGACTGCCGCCTATTTTTACGCCCCTTACTATCTGTCGCCGCGCGCCGATGGTCTGGCTTCCAGCGATTACCGCTTGTCTCCCTATGGTGCGCTCAGTCTACGTCTGCGGGCGGTTAAATCTCTCGGCCCGTGGCAATTCAGCGCACAGTGGGAAGGCTATGAAGCCAAGGCCAGCCACTCTCTTAAAACCGTGGATGTAGAAAGCCCGGGACTGGTTGAATTCAACACGGTCTCGCTGGGTTTTAATCGCGTGTTTTAGGCGTATGAGCTGTTTATCTATTGTTCTGGCTTCACACGCGTACGCTGACATAGCATAGCCCTATGCCAAACACTCACAGGCACAGCGCAGCTTTGCTATACAAGAACCTTGCCTTTCAGGCGATGGGCGGCCCCTGCGAGCTCAAACTCTACGCGCCCGATGCTGCCACCCTCGACAAGGCAGCGGAAGCGGCTATTGCCGAAGTGCGGCGCATCGAAAGCACCTATTCTCGCTACCGCGACGACAGCATTGTCAGCGCAATCAACAAGGCCGCTGGCAAGCGTGCTGTGCAAGTGGATGCAGAAACCGCAGCCTTGCTCGACTACGCCCACACGGCACACGAGCAGAGCGATGGCTTGTTTGATATCACCTCCGGTGTTCTGCGCGCCGCCTGGGATTTTAAATCTGGCCGCTTGCCCAGCCTGCTCTCGGTGCAAGCCCTGCACAGCAAAGTGGGTTGGCAACAAGTGCGCTGGCAAAAGCCGGAAATCTATTTGCCCGAAGCGGGCATGGAGCTCGACTTTGGCGGCTTCGGTAAAGAATACGCCGCCGATGCCGCGGCCAGAGTCTGCCAAGAGCAGGGTGTCGCACACGGACTGGTGGAGCTGGGCGGCGACATACATGTTATCGGGCCGCACCCTGACGGTTCACCCTGGCATATCGGTCTTCGCAATCCCCGTCAGCCAGACCAGGCGATACAGGTTGTGCGTGTCAGTCAGGGTGGTCTGGCCAGCAGCGGCGACTACGAACGCTTTATGGTGATAGACGGCACGCGTTACTGCCATATTCTCAACCCGAAAACCGGTTGGCCCATTCGCAGTCATTTTGCTGCCGTGAGCGTACTTGCCCCCCTATGCCTGATAGCCGGTACCGGCGCAACGGTGGCCATGCTAAAAGGCGAGGAGGGTGGCAGGGATTGGTTACACACCCTTGGCCTGCCGTATTGCTGGGTCAACGCGGCTGGTGAAAAGGGGCTGAGCGAGGATTGGCTGGAATAGTTAGCCATTTTGGGATATTTTCTCAAAAGCATTGATGCAATTACATAAAAAATTACAGTCAAAACAAGGACGTGTGGCGATGTCGGACATAGCCTCCCGCGGGATATATCCCAATCTGTCGTGTTATATCACCCCACTTTGTCGTCTATTTTGCTGTTATACGTCAATGCGGATAATCAGAAATGCT
>JBFKDP010000012.1:0-30138 GCA_041619575.1 Litorivivens sp. | reverse complement strand
GCGCGCGCGCATCACCCGAATGTAGGGGGGATTAGTTAAGCAGTATGTGCCGAAGCTGCTGCCGCTCGGTGTCGCCCAGGCCGAGCCCCTCAGCGAGATAGTTGTCCATGCTGCCATAGTGTTCATCTATGGCGGCAAAGGCTTCACCGAGGTAGCGCTCGTCAACGGCAAACAGTGCACGCACAGCTTCAGTGTTGGCTTGGAATAAGCTGCCCACTTTGATTAGTGTCACCATGCGCTCAATATAATCGGCGGTGTAAGCATTGGTCGCCAGGTAGTCTTGCATGATGGTTTCCCGCGGCACACCGACGGCACTCAATACCAGTGCGGCAGCAAGCCCTGTTCTGTCTTTGCCAGCAGTGCAGTGAAAGACTGTCGGGTAGTTGCCTTCCTGCAGCAACTCCTGCATATAATCGCGATAGACCGGTGTAAATTCTTCGACCATTTGACGATTGGCGTCGATCAGTAACTGAGCCATCTCGGCGACGCTTGTGTCGCTGGCAGTGATGCGCTCGGCAAGGAGATCTACAGCGGCTGCATCAACGTCGATGGGTTTGTTGACGATGGCGATGGATGAGTCCGGCGCAATTCTATTGGGGGATTCGCTGCGCTCCGTTTCTGAGCGAAAGTCCACAATGCGGCGAATGTCCAGTCGCTCAAGGTATTGCTCGTCGCGTTCACTTAAATCGGACAGTTTGTCTGACCGGTACAGTAAGCCGCGGCGAATTTCCCTGCCGTCTACCGTTTTGTAACCACCTAGGTCGCGAAAATTGTGGGCGCCGTCAAAGGGCAGTTTTCTGGAAACGTCTTTGCTCGCAATGGCGGGGAGTGGGCGTGCGTCAAGGGGAGTGCTTTTGGAACAGGCACTGAGCCACACCACCATTAGGAGGATGCCAACGGCGAGTTGAAGTGTGTTTACAGGGCGTTTACTAGTCATGCGAGGCTCTTATTCTGTTATCGGACTTGGCGCCGTTTAGGCGTCTTTGCGCGCTGACTGTTTTTTGCGACTGAGCCGGTACTCACCCGGTGTCATGCCGGTCCACTTTTTGAAAGAGCGATGAAAGGCGCTGGGTTCGTCAAAGCCGAGCAGGGCAGAGACCGCATTAATCTTCAGTTCTGGCTGATTGAGCCAGCGAATCGCGTGCTCCTTGCGCAGGTTATCCTTGAATTCCTGGTAGGTGGTGTCGTAATCCTTCAGACGCCGCCGCAGTGTCCTCACCGACATGTTGAGCTGTTCAGCCATTGTGACAACGCTCGGAAAATCACGGCTCAGGTCGTTTCCGACGATGCGTTTCATCTGGGCGAGCAGAGAGGTGTCTTCATCATCGGTGGACACCAAAAGGTAGTAGGGCGCATTGCGCAGAAACTCGCGCAGTGAGTCCTCGGTGTGGACCAGCGGGCAGTCCAGGTAATGTTCGGGTAAAACAAAGGCGTTTTCGAGTTGCTCGTAGTAGATTTCACAACCCAGTATCTGCTCGAAATAACTCCCGTCGCTGGGTTCAGGTCCCTGCAGCCGAACTTCATGCAGCTGGATATGGCGCCCAATCAACCAACTGCAGAAGCGTCGCCAGATGGCCATACAGTGCACAACAGTATCGGTATCTTGGCTAGGCGCGTCTTCCAACAGATAGGTGGTATTAAACGTATAGGTCGCTCGCCCATTACCAGTTCGTTTGATCGGCTTGGGACTGATTGGCGACAGGCCCGTGATATTGCGGCAAAAAGCCATAAATTCGGCGGCCCGCCGTAGGGCATTTTCAAGGGTCGTGCAGTGTATGATACACATGCACATCATGCGGAAAGTGCCGGTTGGGGTTGGGCGCTGTAAATTCAGGCCAAAAGATTCATCCTGTAATAGCCACATCACACGGCTGTAGATCAGGGTGTAGTAGCGCGCGTCAAGCAAACTATCAGGGTCGGCCTTCGGGTCAAGCGGGTTTTGGGGAAGGTCTAGTGAGCTCAGTAGCGTCGAGGGGTCATATCCTTGAGCCTCGGCAACCCGCAACATGCTGCGCGCATATTTAAGCGGGACAAAATCGTTGCGGTGTGCTGAAGGCTTCAATGGCATCTTCACTGACTACGGGATAGAACGCGGGCAAAGGTTAGCATTTTACCCGGCCTCTGTGCTACGGCGGCGCTCAAAACCGGGCTCTGGAAAGTGGCAGGCGACAAAGCGATCGCCACCAGATGGGGCTATCTTAGGGTCGAGTGTCGGCATGAAGTCGTGGCAGCGTTCACTGGCTCGGGGGCAGCGCGGTGCAAAGGCGCAGGCAGGCTCCTTGCCAGGCGCTGAATTTGTCAGTTCTCCCTGCGCAAGCGCACCATCGATCCAGTCTTTGCCCAGTTGCGGGACGGAATTTAGCAGGGCTCGGGTGTAGGGGTGGGCAGGCGAGTCGCACAGGCTTTGAGCATCGCCTACCTCCACCAGTGTACCTTTGTACATGACCGCGATCCTGTCTGAGATATGGCGGACGACGGATAAGTCGTGGGAGATAAATAACATCGCAAGTCCCATCTTCTGCTGAATTTTAAGCAGGAGATTGATGATCTGGGCTTGAACAGATACGTCCAGGGCGGAAACGGCTTCGTCACAGATGAGCAGCTCTGGTTCTAGGGCGATAGCGCGGGCAATGCCGATGCGCTGTCGTTGGCCGCCCGAGAATTCATGGGGGTATTTGCTCAGTGCATCATGGCCAAGGCCCACCAGGTCCAGAAGTTCCGTCAGCCGTTGTCGCCGCGCCTGGCGGTCGCCGTGACGGTGGACGATCAGAGGCTCTTCCAGAATGCTTTCTATCGTGTGGCGTGGATTCAACGATTCAAAAGGGTCCTGAAAAACCATTTGCAGCTTTGAGCGCAGTGGGCGCAATTCACGCTGGTTCAAGGTGGCGATATCCTGACCTTGATAGATCACGTGTCCGGATGTCGGTCGATGAAGTTGCAGGAGGGTTTTCCCTAGGCTGCTTTTCCCGCAGCCGGATTCTCCCACTAGCCCTAGTGTTTCACCCGGGGCAATGCTGAAGGTGACATTCTCGACTGCTCGGATGACAGACTTATGTTGTTTGAATACGCCATAGCGTTGTTCAAAATGCAGGCTTAGACCATTGGCGGTAATGAGTGCGTCAGACATGGCTGGTCTCACTTTGAATCACTTGCCAGCGGATACATCGCACCCTGTGTGCTGGCGAGTCTTCACAGCCTGTAATATTTTCTTCTGTCACGGCTGCTGTTGCACACTGGGGTTGCGCGTAGGGGCAGCGATTGCGAAAGCGGCAGCCGGGACCATAATCCGAGGGTGCGGCAACTGTTCCGGCGATGGTCGGTAGCTCGGCCTTCGGTTTGACTGTTGCGCCCGGTGTGGATGCCAGCAGCGCACGCGTGTAGGGATGGCTGGGCGATTTGAACAGTGTTTGGGTCGTTGCGGTTTCAACAATCTGACCTGCGTACATCACGGCGATCCGATCACTGATTTGTGAAACCAGTGCCAGATCGTGGGTGATAAATAGCAATGCCATGCCATATTGGGTCTGGAGGGATTTTATCAAGTGCAGTATCTGCGCCTGAATGGTGACATCCAGTGCGGTGGTAGGCTCATCGGCAATGAGCAGGACGGGCTCACAAGCTAGCGCGATGGCTATCATTACGCGCTGGCGCATGCCACCCGAGAGCTCGTGCGGATAGCTGTCGCGGCGCTGCTCAGGGTTGGGTATGCCAACCGCTCGCAGCAGCTCAAGCACTCGGGCCTCCAGCGCGTGACTGTTTTTAGCATAATGCTGATGAATTTGAAGTACCTCAGCGACCTGACGTCCGATGCGGTGTACGGGGTTCAGCGCTGTCATGGGGTCCTGGAAGATCATACCAATGCGCTTGCCCCTGAGAGCTGCCATGTCAGTCTTGGGTAGTTTGCGCAGATCGCGCCCCTCAAACAGCAGTCTGCCAGCCGCAATATAGCTATCAGGCTGGGGCAGCAGGCCGGCAATAGAGAGGGCAGTCATACTTTTGCCGCTGCCAGATTCCCCCACCAGCCCCAGTGTTTCCCCCGCGCTGATCTGTAAGCTGACATTATCGACAACTGTGAGGGTTTCCTGCTCGGTACGTATCTCGGTACTGAGTTGTTCGATGTCTAGCAGCATGTTCATCGGCGCCAGGTCTCGTCAACGATTAATATGGGCTCTGTCGACGCATTGTCTGCCTTCATCTCCAGAATTTTTTCTTTGCGTTCAGCGTCAATCCAAAAAAGCCCTCCGGTACTGCCCATGCTGTCAATCACGCTGCTGCTGGTTCGTGTTGCGTAGTGCTTGGGGAGTTGTAGCCAGCGCCAATAGGCTTCACGAGTGTAGGGCACTTTAAAGGTGGGGATATAAGAACCCTGTTCATGTACTAACACTTGCAGTTCATGGGCCAGCGCTACCCGTGTCGCTTTGTCCTGCGCAGCACGGTAGGCATTGATTTTGGCATCAATTAGGGGATTGTCGGTATTGGTAATGTTATTGGTCTGCGCTTTGTGGGCGTTGTCCGAATGGTAGAACTCCCAGAACACAGGCGAGAGGCCCCCACCTGACCAGCCCATCCAGGCGATCTGGTGTTTTTTCTCAAGAATTTGTTTAAACGCCGTCGACGCATCGAGTAGCTGCAATTGAAAATCGATGCCGGCCTTTAGAGCTTCGCGCTGGAGTATGACCAGCCGGTCATTGTGGCTGCTGCTCATATAAGTAATGCGCAAGCTGAGCGCTTTGCCGTCCTTGATGCGAATGCCGCGATCGTCGCGCGTATCCCAGCCAGCTTTGTCGAGCAAAGCATTGGCTTTGCCGAGATCGAACTCGCGCGCGCGTATGGCTGGGTTGGTATAGTCGCCATAGCCCTCATACTGGGAGTTCAGGCGCTCATAGTCACCGCGCAAGACAGTGTCGATGATTTTCTGAATATTGCTGGCGTGAGCGATCGCGTAGCGAACCCGCTTGTCGCCCAATATCGGGTCGCTCTCGTTCAAGAACATGCCCTGAGATGGTTGCGGTACGTCGTTGTAAAATTTGATCTTCGACACCCAGCCCTGATCATAGATATCGCCCTGCGCTTTTTTATGCCAAAAGGCCGGCATTACCAGGCCAAAGCTGTCGAGCTCACCCTTGGCAAAGTACTGATAGGCCATGTTGATATCGCGAATGACTTTTACACGCACATGGTCAGGATTAAAACGGTGTTTCAGGTAGCGTTTATGGTCTCCCCACCAGTCAGCCTTGCGGTCAAACTCGATGTATTTGCCCTTGCGCAGCCGTCCAATCTGATAGGGGCCCGTATTGGGTTCAATCTCCCAGTTAAAGTTGCGCACCCAGGTTTCATCGAGCGTGTGAAAATGGCGGGGGGTAGGGCGCAGACCGTATTCAAACAGCAACTCCTCTCTGGGTTTAGGAACCGCACCGGTGATCCCGATGGTGTGTTCGTCGTATTTTTGAACATCCACGATCACTTTGCTGTAGTAGTTGTTGTACCAAGGCGCGATGATATGGGGCGAGCGCATAAACTCCAGCGTAAAGAGGTAGTCGTCTGCGGTCACGGGTGTGCCATCAGACCAGCGCGCATCGGGATCTAGTCGGTAGTAGACCGTTTTCCCGTCCGGGTCGAAGGCCCAGTGGCTTGCCAGCATCGGTATTGGATTGAGCGTGTTGGGGTGGATGTCGACCAGGCCAAGCGCATTGGCGCGTAAATATGACGCAAAACTACCGTTTGAATCCGGGCCGACCAAGCGCAAGGTCAGCGGGAAGGTCGTTACAAAGCTGCGAAAGCGACCGCCGCGCTTTGCGTTTGGGGAGGCAAAGATCGGGTCACTGTCGTTGCTGAGCCACTCAATATCGGCAGGCAGGGAGTTTGGCGCAGCGAAGAGAGGAAGCGCAATTGACAGGGTGATTAAGAGCAAGAATCGCTTATTCATAGTAGCTGAATTTGCGGGGGTCAAAGGCTTCACGGATGGCTTCACCGATGTAGGTGACGAGCATCAGTACCAGTGTCATGGCACCCACCACGGACAGAACCATCCATAGCGAATCGAGGTTTTCAGTCCCTTGTTTTAATAGCTCGCCCCAGCTGGGTGTGGGTGCGGGTAGCCCGAAGCCGAGATAGTCGAGGGCGGTAAGTGATGTGATGCCGCCGGCAACCGAAAAGGGTACAAAGGTGATCAATGTAGAGACGCTATTGGGCAAAATGTGTTTAAAGACTATGCGGGTATTGGACGCGCCTATGGCGCGCGCTGCCATGACGTACTCCCGAGCGTCTTCTTTATAGGTCGCGGTGCGCATATACCAGGTAATAGACGTCCATCCGAAAAAAACCATAATCATGACTAGCGTCCAAAATCCTGGCTGAATAATAGAGGCCACGATCATGATCACGTAGAGAAATGGAATGTTTGACCAAATTTCGATCAGACGCTGGAATATAAGGTCAAAAGCTCCCCCCCAAAAACCCATCAGGCAGCCGATGCTAACGCCAATCGCGTAATTAAAGGCGAGTAACAGCAGCGAGAAAAGCATGGCGATACGAAAACCGTAAATGATTCGCGCCAACACATCTCGACCGCTGGTATCGGTTCCAAGATAGTGTCGCTTTTCTGCAGACGGGGCGTGGGGCGGAAAGTCACCTACGGCCAGGTCTGTTTCCAGTGGTCCATAGGGAATGGGCGGCATGATGACGACGCCGCGTCCATTTTGTTTGAATTCGCTCTGCAGGGTTTTGTAGTCAGTTTCGTAATCGTAATCGAGTCCGAAATGGCTGCCTGGAATGATCGCCCCGTATGTGGGGAAGTGCCATTCGCCCTCGTAAACCACAAGCAATGCGCGCTGATTGGCAATCAGTTCGGCACCAAGGCTGAGGAGAAAAAGGCTGCCGAGCAAGAGGGCCGACCAGTAACCACGGCGCAACTGTTTAAATCGCTGCCATCGTTTTCGAGTGACGGGGTTGAGTCGAATCATCAGCCCGGCTCCCCAAAACGGATGCGTGGGTCCACCGTGGCGACGAGAAAATCCGAGATAATATTGCCGATCAGGAAGAGCAGCGAGGTGATGACCAGAATGCCCATCACCACTGGGTAATCACGCTCGAGAATGGCTTCGTAGCCGAGGAGGCCAATGCCGTCGATATTAAAGATGGTCTCGATCAGAAACGAACCACCCATAAAAAAGGCGATGTTGCTGCCAAACGATGTGGCGATAGGAATCAAACTGTTGCGAAAGGCGTGGCGCCAGATCGCGGTTTTGCGTGGCAGACCTTTTGCAGCAGCCGTGCGCATATAGTCCGCAGCCTGATTATCCATCAGCGCATTTTTCATCATAAAGGTGGTGAGCGCGAAACTGCCCGCCATATAGGCAATCAGGGGCAGGGTGCCATGATAGAAAATATCTTTGAATTTCCCCCAAGTGCCCAAGTCATCATAGTTGTCGCTGACAAATCCGCCGAGGGGAAACACATCCCAGTGAGCTGCAAACAGGCCAACTAAAGCGATACCCACCACATAGCTCGGCAGCGCATAGCCGAGAAAAACCACTGCTGAGGACAGGTTGTCGAATAGGCCATTGTGGCCCAGCGCTTTGAAGACCCCGAGGGGGATGCAGATCAGGTAGGTCAGTATCAGCGTAGTGAGCCCGTAAAAAATTGAGACGGGAAAGCGCTCCTTGATGATATCCCAGACCGGATCCTGGTAGCGGCTGGATTCGCCGAGATCGAGAGTCAGAACCTTGCCCAGCCAGAGGGCGTAGCTTTCCAGTACAGGCTTGTCAAAGCCATAGTAGGCTTCCAGCTGCGCGATCTGCTCGGGAGAAAGCGCGCTGCCGCTCTGGGTGTCGCGCTGCTGGACTTTGCCCGCCTGGTCGCCGCTGATCAGAGAAGCGGTCATCATCCTCTCGATGGGGCCGCCGGGCACGACTCGAGTCACGGCAAAGACCAGTAGCGTAATACCAATAAAAGTGGGGATGATCAGCAGGAAGCGGCGGATAAAATAGGCAGTCATGGCAAGTCACCACTGCAGCAATGACAGCCGTGTAGTCTGCGTTGATGATATGACAAGGGGTACAGCATGCGGCCTCTATTACCTGTCGAAAGCGCCTGGGGTTGGAGCGCTCATCAGCGCACTGACAGTTTGGTTACGTCAACATAGAGGCTCAGCACTTGCCCGGGTTTCAGATATTTGGCGGTGTTGATTTCATTCCATTTGACGATATCGTGGACGCGGACACTGAAGCGCTGAGCAATGGCAGCGAGAGAGTCGCCGCTGCGCACGGTATAGCCAACACGGCGGATAACATTTTGGGGCGCATTTCTGGTTCGGCTCAGGGCAACGTTGTCCGCATCCTGCCAGATGATCAGCTTTTTGCCCGGATGCAAAGGGTCTTTGGGCACCATGTTGTTCCAGCTTGCGAGGGCTTTAACGCTGACACCGTAGCGGCGCGCAATAGTCCAGAATGATTCGCCAGAGCGGACTTCATGGTAGATGGATTGTCGGTCTTCGCGCGCGCCGCGCTTTTGGGCGCTGGCCAAGCGTTGATCGGCACTGAGGGCGTAGTCGCTTTTAGAGGCGCTGGCGGAGGGCAGAAGGAGAATTTGGCCAACGCGGATGGTGTTACTGGACAGATTATTGGCGGCTTTGATGGTGGCTAGGTCTGTATTGAAGCGACGGGCGATTTTGATCAGGTTATCACCGGGTTCTACCGGGTAGCGACTCCAGTGGATACGTTGGCTGGGCGGGACCTTGGCGAGATTCTCAGCAAACTGAGCGCTTTTCGTGACCGGAATTGCCAGTCGGTGGGGGCCGTTTGGATCTGTTGCCCAGCGGTTATACCCAGGGTTGTAGCGATAAATCTCTTCAATACTGATGTCTGCAAGCTCTGCAGCTTGTGCGAGATCAATTTGACCGCCTGTTTTGACAATATCAAAAGAAGCCACGTTGGGCACAACCGGTATTTCGATGCCCTCGTACTTCGCCCGTTTGACCAGCTGGCTGAGCCCGATCAGCTTTGGAATGTAGGCTTCGGTCTCTTCGGGCAGCGACAGTGACCAGAAATCCGTGTCGCGCCCGGCCTTGCGGTTGCGGCTCATGGCGCGTTTGACCGTGGTCGCGCCGGAATTGTAGGCGGCCATTGTCAGCAACCAGTCGCCGTCAAAGCGTGAATTTAGCTGCTGTAGATAGTCCAGCGCGGCGCGGGTGGAGGCGATGACGTCTCGTCGGCTGTCGTACCACCAGCTTCGCGGCATGCCCATATGGCGCGCTGTGACCGGTACAAACTGCCATAGACCGGCGGCACGGCCGTGAGAATAGGCAAATGGGTCGTATGAACTCTCGATGGCGGGCAGGAGGGCAAACTCCATTGGCATATCGCGTTCGCGTATTTCCTCGACGATGAAGTAAAGGTAGCGACTGGAGCGCTCCGCTATGGTCTGGATAAATTGTGGGCGGCTGCGGTAGCGTTCAAATTCTGCCTGCACGCGGGGGTGGGAGCTGTATTCGCTAAGCTGGTAGCCTTCCTCGATATGGAGCCAGAGGTTGTCGATGTCACCATGTTTGGTGCTCGGTAGCCCCGCCAGCTTGCAGTCACCCTTGTGTACACTGCCGTGTTTGCAGTGGTCGGCCTTTTTTGTAGGCGTGGGCGCTGCTTCAGTCGTGCGGCTGATATTACTGGCGCAGGCGGCAATCAGCGCCATAGAAATGACACAAAGGAGTAGAGATAACGATTTGTTTTTCATCGAAATAATAAGAGGTATCCGTCAGTATAAACTGGCTTGTTATTAATGCGTTCCCGCTTTTATCGGGTGCCCGCAAGCTTAAAAATTGTCTTTCCAGTGTCTTACTGCGGCGAAAGTTGCCACGTCATCATTGAGCTGAATACTAGCATACTCACCGGCAGTGTCCCGAATTTCGACACTATGACTACGCAGAAAGGGATTAGTTGCTAGTTCCGTGGACAGGATCGAGGGGACCGTGGGTAGGCCCTTTTCTCGCTTGGCTCTGTCAGCCTCAATGCGTTCAAGCAAGGCCTGGTTTCCCGGCTCCACAGTTTGGGCAAAGTTGAGGTTGGCCAGCGTGTATTCGTGGGCGCAATATATCCGTGTTTCCGGTGGCAAGGCCTTAAGGCGCGCAAGGGAGTTGTGCATCTGCTCTGGTGTGCCCTCAAAGAGGCGGCCGCAACCACCGGCGAAGAGGGTATCGCCGCAAAAGAGCAAGGGTGCTGAGCCGGTTGTGCCAATATATGCAATATGATCCAGCGTGTGGCCTGGTACTGCCAATACCTCGAAGTCGACGCCCAGTATGTTCAGCTGGTCGCCTTCAACCACAGCTTGATTAATCAATGGGGACGACTGGGTGGGGCCATAGACCTTGATCTGCCGGTCCTGCAGCAGTGCCTCAAGTCCGCCAACGTGATCAAAATGGTGGTGTGTGATTAAAACTCCGCTCAATTGCAGTGAGTGAGACTCCAGAAAGCGTTCAACCGGGGCGGCATCGCCGGGATCCACAACCACGGCTTCCCCGGACTCGCTATACAAACACCAGATGTAGTTGTCGCTAAAGGCTGAAATAGGCTCGACGTGAATCATACGTACTCAAAGAATTGGTTTTGGGTTACGCTAATCCAGCGGCGGCACAACTGCAAGTCGCCCGTGCCCCAGGCCAGATATTTTCAGGAGTAGCCCGTGCCAATATGGCGCCCACAGGCACCGGACAGAGACCTGCTGCCAGCGGTGAATCGCTGGTTTGAGCAGCCTGTTGGCCGTCAGCTACTCAAGGAAGAGCGGCAGCTTATCCAGCAGTCACTCAAAGGTGTCTTCGGCCATTCCCTGCTTGAACTCAGTGTCGTCACGCAGACTTTGGCCAGCCGCCCCGAGGGCATTCACAGACACTATTCAGTGGGGCCCGCAGCGCAGCGTGAACTAGGTCGACCTGTAGACGCTGTCAGCGAATTTGCGCGCCTACCGCTGGCTAACGAGAGTCAGCACGCCGTTGTTCTGCACCACCTCTTGGAGTTTGTCGACAATCCGCACAACATGTTGCGTGAAATTGAGCGGGTTACCGTGCCACACGGGCGTGTCCTGATTGTGGGCTTCAACCCCTATTCATTACTGGGGCTTCAGCTGCAACTGTCGGGGCGACTCAAGCGTGATAGCGTGTGGAAGCATCATCTGTTGACCACTCACCGGCTGGTGGATTGGCTCCACCTGCTCGGTTTTGAAGTGAATCACTGCTGGTATGGCTTCCATCGCTTGCCGGTCGGAAAGCCCGCTTGGTGCATGAACCACCGGCGACCAATGCCCGAAATTCTGAAAAAGGTGCCTTTGGGTGGAAGTTTTGTGCTTTCAGCGACAAAATACCGCGCACCCATAACACCGATCAAGCTGAAATGGCGGCGAGAACCTATGGTCAACGTGCGACCTCTGGGCGCTGCGCGCGAAGGTTTAATCAATTCCACACAAAGTGAGTAGTAATGACAGTTGAGTTATTTACCGACGGAGCCTGCCGCGGCAACCCCGGTCCCGGCGGCTGGGGCGCCTTGCTGCGCTATAACGGTGTAGAAAAACGTCTACATGGCGGAGAGGCCGATACCACCAACAACCGCATGGAGCTGATGGCCGCCATCAGGGGGCTTGAGGCTTTGAAGCGGCGCTCCAAGGTCGTGCTCACCACAGATTCCCAGTATGTGCGCAAGGGTATTACGGAGTGGATCACCAACTGGAAACGCCGCGACTGGCGAACTGCAGATAAAAAGCCGGTCAAGAACAAAGACTTGTGGCAGCGTTTGGATAAGTTGTCTCAAGAGCATTCTATCGAGTGGCATTGGGTCAAAGGGCACAGCGGCCACCGTGAAAACGAAATTGCCGACCAGCTAGCCAACCAGGGCATTGATGAATTGGGTTAAATTTCCCACCGTAAACACTAGGAGAGCAGTGTGTCACGTCAGGTAGTGCTGGATACAGAAACCACCGGTCTGGAGCCCAGTCAGGGGCACCGCATTATTGAAATCGGCTGTGTCGAGCTGGTTAACCGCCGCCTCACCGGGCGGCACTATCACCAGTACATCAATCCTGAGCGTGAAATTGATGCGGGAGCCATGGAAGTTCACGGTATTACCAATGAATATGTTCAGGACAAGCCAGTGTTTGCCGCGGTTGCAGATGAATTTCTGGAGTTTGTTCGCGGCGCCGAGCTGGTCATTCACAACGCCCCCTTCGACGTAGGCTTTCTCGACCACGAACTGAAGCTGTGCGGCTACAGTGAGACGATAGCCTCTTCTTGCTCAATCATCGATAGCCTGGTGATGGCTCGCCAGAAACATCCCGGTCAGCGCAACAGTCTGGATGCACTGTGTCAGCGCTATGGTGTGGACAATTCCCAGCGCGACCTCCACGGCGCATTGCTCGATGCTGAAATTCTTGCTGACGTCTACTTGTTGATGACGGGTGGCCAGATTGGCCTGACCTTGGCCGGCGAGGGTGCAAGTGCGGGCGGAGGGCCTGAAGTCGCCAATGAGATTCGCCGCTTAAGCCCCGGTCGGCCGCCTTTGACCGTGCTGCGCGCCTCCGACGCCGAGTTGAGTGCCCATCAGGAGCGGCTTGAAGCAATAGAGAAGGCCAGCGGCGGCAATTGTCGCTGGCTGCAATCCTGAGTGAGGGACTTTCTTGGGCGCAAAAGGCGCCCGCTACCTACCATTCCTGCTGAGCCTTTGTCTTAATGTGATTTTGCAACGCTTGTCTAGTGCGATTATTCACACTTTCTTGGCATGGTATAGCTTTTCACATCGGCTACACTCTATAGTGCCGAAATAACAGCCACTTATGCGCACTATCTTGAAAATGTTGCAAGGTGCTTCATCGGCTCAGCTGGCTATGGGCGTGAGCCTAGAAGTTGTGCGGCACTATAATAAACAGAGTCTACGCTCAAGCTGCGTTGCAGCGACAGCGTTAGATCGCAAGAGAGACGTAGTGAGGTCGACTTGTGCAGTATGAGGTTTCAGTAAATCTTTCATCGCTCGATCTGGTTAGTGCGGAGCTCAATGCAACGCTTAATCAGGCGGTTGATAGCTTCGAAGACTTCCTCTCAGATCAGGCCAATCAAAACGTGCTGGAAAATTCGAGGCTTCTGGTCTGGCAGGTCGCGGGTGCGCTGGATCTGATTGAGGTCAAGGCGGCGGCATTGCTGGCGCATAATATGCACGACCTTATTGACGACAGCTTGAAAGCCGGCAAGGCACTCAACGCCAAGCAGCTCGAAGCCTTGAGCGCCTCGTTTTTTGTGCTGCCGCGCTATCTGGAATCCCTTCCCGGCAGAAAAACGGATAATGTGCTGATGCTCTTGCCGCAGATCAACGAGCTGCGCCTGTCTCACGGCCAGGAGATACTGTTTGAGCACAGGCTTCTCGGTATGGATATTCAGCGATTCAGTGAAATCTCTGACTTCGGTGTGTCCTCCCATGGCGAGGGTGTCGATGCGCTGGACGCCATTAAGCGTTTACGGCATATGTACCAAGTTGGTCTTCTGGGCGTTATCCGGGAGTCGCAAGTTGAGTTACATATTCGCCTTATGACGCGCGCCTTGCAGCGGCTATGCGGCCTGATTTCTCCAGGCCCGGCGCAACGGTTCTGGCTGCTCGCCAGTGCCGTACTTGATGGCTTTCAAGAGCATCAACTCTGCATAAACAGTACGCGCCGGCGAATATTTGGCATGTTAGATAAGGCCTTACGGGTTATTTCTAGTAATTTGGATGAATTAAATTCTGTACCTGCTGTGGCAGGTCTGGAACAGGAGCTATATTACCTGTTGCAACTGAGTGCGCCTGTAGAGGGCAGTGCCGCCGCACGCTTTATGAGAGGTGCGGGCATTGAGGCGCTACCCTTTAACGATCGAGAGCTGCAACGGCAGATGCAGATGATGTTCGGCCCTGGCGCCGATGCCATGTTGACGGTATCCAAAGAATTGCGTGGCGAGTTGCGTAATGCCATGGATATTCTGGAAATATTGATGCAAAGCGGGCGCACTGACGCAGAGGAGATCGAGCCTCTGCAGTCGACTCTCAAACAACTGTCCGGCGTGCTCAATGTATTAAGCCTGCCAAGCCTGGCTAACTATCTCGCTGTTCAAGCGGATGCGGCGGGTAAATTGGTGAGCGCAGGTCATGCTCAGGCTCAGGAAAAGTTGCCCAATATTGCTGATGCCATCCTATTTATCGAACACAGTCTGGATAAGCTCGATCGAAATCAGCTGAGCCCCGCAGAAATTGAGAACCTAACGCCTGACCGGCAACAGGCAATCAGCCATAGCAGTCAGCTCGACACCTCGAGATTGTTGGTGTTCAAGGAGTCTGAGTCAGGTATCAGTATGTCGAAACGGGCGATTACCTCCTACGTTGATTCCGAATACGATATCGCCCATATCTATAATGTGGGGACGACGCTGGACTCCATACGCGGAGCTTTTCAGTTGCTGAATATGGAGCGGATCACCCTGGTACTCAAGGCTGCCGTGAAATTTATCAATGACTTTACAGAAAAGCCGGGCGTACAGTCGGGTAGCAAGGCTCAGGAGCTGCTTGAAACGCTGGCCGACGCGTTAATCAGCGTGGAGTACTATGTATTGGAACTGACGCGACAGGAAAAGGCCGACGACAGCTTGCTGGAATTGGCGGAAGAGAGTTTGGCAGCCCTGGGCTATCGTGTTCAGGCTAAATCGGCTGCCTGATTAATGGCTAATAGGGGTGCATCAAGGTGAGTGTCGCTCTGCTTATCGCTTCACTCGTTTTACTTGCGCTGCCCCTGGGTTTTATCGCGCTGCGGCTATTGCTGAATATTCCTGTGCTGAAGCATTTTATCGTAGGCAGTGTGGCGGTGCTGTGTGGGTTGCTGGCGATTACGGCACTGCTGTCTGCCTGGGATCTCTACTCGTATCGTGCAGTGCTGGATGAAAGTCCCGTGGCCAGCGTGGAATTCCAGCAGCGCGGCCCTCAGCACTACGAAGCCACGGTAACGTTAGCTGATACGTCTTTGCAATATCAGTTATTTGGCGATCAGTGGCAACTGGATGCCCGAGTGATCAAATGGAATTCGAGTCTCGCCAGGCTGGGTTTTGAACCGGTGTTTCGTCTTGAGCGAATAGCGGGGCGCTATCAGGCTCTGGAAGACGAGCGCAACAAACCACGCAGTGTCCATGCGATAGCACGCTCTGAAGTGTTTGACCTGTGGCATTGGCTGAAGCGCAGTGAGGCCTTGCTTCAATTTGCCGATGCCGAATACGGTAGTGCTACCTATCTGCCCATGTCCAACGGTGCGCGTTTTCAGATCACTATCAGTGGCCTGGGGCTGGTAGCACGGCCGCAGAACGCGGAAGCAGAAAGAGCGATAGATAACTGGTCATCTTGACTTGACGCAGCGCTGCCGCGAAGATGCGTCGCTCAGCGCTGCGACCATGTCAGGAGAACACAATTTGGAATTCTTGAGCGAATACGGGCTTTTCCTCGCCAAAGCCGTCACATTTATCGTGGCGCTAATTATTGTAGTCGGAGTTATAGCTTCATTGGGCTCGCGCCGAAGGGAGCAGGAAGGCCATATTGAAGTGACTGCGCTCAATGATCGCTATGAAGATTGGGAAGACCAGATCAAGTCGGTCGTGCTGGATGAAACCAGCCTCAAACAAGAGCGCAAAGAACAGAAGAAAAAGCACAAAACTGAACAGAAGGCCCGTAAAAAGGGCGACAGCCCCGCGGATAAGCCTCGCCTATACGTGCTGGATTTTGACGGTGATATCAAGGCAACTGCGGTAGACAATTTGCGCCATGAAATTTCCGCTGTTCTAACCGTTGCTCGCAAGCAGGATGAAGTGCTCGTAAGGCTCGAAAGTGGTGGCGGCATGGTGCATAGCTATGGTCTGGCTGCTTCGCAGCTTGATCGCATTCGCAAGCATGGCATTCCTCTGACAGTTTCCGTTGATCTTGTGGCCGCGAGTGGTGGCTACATGATGGCCTGTATTGCCGATAAAATTCTGGCTGCACCCTTCGCGGTGATCGGTTCCATCGGTGTGATAGCACAGCTGCCCAACTTCCACCGACTGTTAAAACAGCACAACATCGACTTTGAAATGCACACAGCGGGTGAATTCAAGCGCACCCTGACCCTGTTTGGCGAGAATACCGATGACGCACGGGAAAAATTCCGTGAGGAACTCGAAGATACCCACGGTTTGTTCAAGGATTTTGTGCGAGAGCACCGCCCTCAATTGGCGGTCGAAAGCGTGGCCACCGGTGAAGTCTGGTTTGGCAAAAAGGCGCTCGAGAACGCCCTGATTGATGAACTGCAAACTAGCGATGAGTATCTGCTGGAAAAGCGCAGTAGCAGCGATATTTTTAGCGTCAAATACGAAGCCAAGAAAACTTTGGCCGAAAAGGTCGGCGTTGCTGCGCACAGTGCCTTCGATGCGGCTATCGGCAAATGGTTAAGTCGCTTGAGCCAGCGGCCACTTAGCTGAGATACTCCCGAGGGTACTTATGGAGAGGTATATCTTGGGACTGCACTGGCAAAGGGGACTAACCTTTCGCGAAATACTGGTGCTGATTGTTGTCATTGGTGCTGTCGTTGCGAGCTTGCGGCCGATTGTTACCGAGCGCTTGGATGACTATCAGCTGGCCAAGGCCCGCGCTCAAATGGAAGAAATTGTCGAGGCGCTGGAGCGCTACAAGCTCGACAACCATTTTTATCCCACCACTGAGCAGGGGCTGACGGCCCTGGTTGTCATGCCGGTCACGGATCCAGTACCCCGCAACTGGAATAGCCGTGGCTATCTTTCAGGCGGTCTCGTACCCTTGGATCCCTGGGGTAAGCCCTACGTATACACCAGCCGGGATGAAGCACGCTATTTTGACCTCCACACACTGGGTAGCGATGGCAAGCCCGGTGGCGAGGGCATGGCTGCGGATATTCCCGCGCCGCTCGACCCCGAGTAGCTGGCCCGCAAGCTTTGCTTTGACTGTCACCGCTTCTGTGTTAATAAGAAGCCATAATAATTCTTACTGCAGGAACTCCTATGAAGCAATTGGGCGTACTGGACACCGCGTTTATTAACCTCGAACAAACCAACACTCCCCAGCATATTGGTGGTTTGGGCATTTATGACCCATCAACTGCGCCAGGCGGGTTTGTCCGCTTCAAGCATGTTATAGCTAACTTTGAGCAACGACTTAATCGTCTGCCCTTGTTCCGCACTCGCCTGCATGAAGTGCCGGGTAATATCGACCGACCCTACTGGGTAGTCGATGAGAATTTTGATGTCGAGTTTCACCTTCGCCATATTGCCTTGCCTCATCCGGGTGACTGGCGCCAGCTCTGTATTCAGATAGCGCGCCTTCACGCCCGGCCGCTAGATATGTCACGGCCGCTGTGGGAGGCTTATATTATTGAGGGCTTGGATAATATTCCCGACCTGCCAGAGGGAAGCTTCGCCATTTACACAAAAATGCACCACGCACTGGTGGACGGAGCCGGCGGCCAGTCTTTTATGGCCGCACTGCATGACCTAGAGCCAGCGCCGGAAGAGGTGGATTACCTTCTCAACCAGACGCCTCTGCTGATCGACCACAAGCCCAATGCTGGTGAGCTGATGGTGCGGGCCGTGATGAATCAGACTAAAAACACCTTTACCCTGGCCAGTGGCAGCGTTGGACTGGTAAAGGACTTCGCCAAGCTGGGTTACGGCATTGCCCGCAAGAGTATTCCCCGGCCCGATATTCAGGCGCCCAAAACGCGCTTTAATCAGCCCGTAGGCAAGCATCGAGCGTTTGAAGCTGCGTCCTTCAGCGTCGAAGACTTCAAGCTGATAAAGAATGCCTTTGGCATGAAGGTCAACGATGTGGCGCTTGCGGTGGTCTCCGGAGCCATGGTGCGCTATCTGGACTTTGTCGGCGAGCTGCCTGAGGTCTCGCTGGCGGCAACCATTCCGATGAACATGCGTACGCGCCGCGGTGAAAGCGGAGACAACAATCAGGTCGGGTCGGTTTTCTGCAAGCTACACACCGATATCAAGGACCCGATCGAGCGCCTGAAGGCCATTCACGACAGTGCGAACGACGCCAAGGAATTTGGCGAGAAATCCCCGTTGGTCGACGCGATGAAACTAGTAGGCGTGTTTTCTCCCTGGTTTGCCAAAGGTGGCGCCAAGCTCTATTCCAGTGGCAAGATATCCAGACACATGCCGGTTAATGTCAGTACCGTAGTGACCAATGTGCCGGGTCCAAATTTTGACCTCTACAGTGCAGGCGCACGTCTCGTTCGATACCATGGCCTCGGCGTATTGACGCCCGGCGTTGGCTTGTTTCATGCCGTATTTTCGTTTGGCAGTGCTATGACGATTTCCGTACTTGCTGACCGGGATCAATTGGAGCAGCCTGATAAGTATCGCGCATTTCTGGAGGACTCCTTTCAGGAGCTGTTTGACTTGGCCCAAAAGGCATCCTCTGGTGCCGACGGCACAGACAGGGTGAATGACACTGCTGCCAAATCTGCCGCACCAAAGGCCAAGAAACCAAGCCGTACGAAAAAGGCCGCGTCTAACAACTAGCGAGAACATCAGGAGCCAACATGCCCGATGGAGCAGCAGTAGCCAAACCCTGGGACACACTGATTTGCGGTGCTTTGGTATTTGACGGCAGCGGCGAGTCACCCGAAGTAATGGATGTTGCGCTGAGCGACGGCAAAATTGCAGCAAAAGCCAGCAGGCTCGATAGGGCGATGGCTGGTGAGGTGGTTAATGCCGAAGGCTTGTGGTTGATGCCTGGCCTGCTGGATATCCACACCCATCTTGATCTGGAAGTTGAGGTCAATCCGGGTTTGGGAGAAGCGGTTCGGCACGGTACAACAACGGTGGTCGTGGGGAATTGCTCGCTGGGGACTGCCTTTGGTGCCCAGCTTAAAAATGGTGAGAGCCCGATCATTGATTGCTTTACCCGTGTTGAAAATATGCCCAAGCGCGTACTACAAAAATGCGTCGACAAGATGGATTGGCATACAACGGCTGACTATCTGGAGCATTTCAAACGTATTCCTCTGGGCCCAAACATCGCCCCCCTGTTACCGCACTCGATGTTACGCGCTGAAGTCATGGGTGTGGATGCCAGTGTCAGTCGCGCACCCACGGATCATGAGCGGCAGCAGATGTTGGAGCTTATGAACGAGGCGATGGATCAGGGCTACATCGGCATGTCGACTGATAGCATTATTTTTCATTACCTATCCAACGACCCTCACAAGGAAAAGCGTATTCCAACGCAGTTTGCCGATGAGCGGGAACTCAAGGATTTGATCAAGGTGCTGCGCCAGCGCGGCCGAGTGTGGCAGGCAACACCCGATAGTCAGAATATGCTAACGACATTGCGCCGCTTTTTCTGGACATCCGGCCGCCTGTTTGGCAAACCTCTCAAGGTCAGTGCACTGACCGCCCTGGACTTCAAGTCCACACCTGGCGTGTGGAAGCGCTTGCTGCGTCTGTCCAGATTACTGAATTCCAGATTGTTTAAAGGTCACTTTCATTTTCAGGCTCTCTCGACCAATTTTCGCATGTGGGGTAATGGGATCCAGGCGCCAATTTTTGAAGAACTTGAATCTACCCGTGCCCTTATAGCCTACGAAGTTGACGATGTGGCGGGGCGGCTTGCCCTGATGGAAACTGCTGAGTGGCAAGAGCAATTTCGCAAGGACTGGGATGCGGTCTCACCCAAACCGCCGACTCTGCTTAATCGGCTGGGTGTCCCGACCTCAACCTTTCAACTGGACCCGGATGACATCGTTATTGATCCGGTCACGCCGGTGGCGAGCTGGCACAACCAAAAGCTGGCTGACGTGTACGGCCGCTTTATGGCATTTCGCCAGGGCAGGGCGGATGCTCTGGAGGACGATGAACTGGAGGTCTACCGTGCCGCGCCGGCTGACTGCGACTCGCTGGCCGATTTTTTTGCGCACTGCCTGCGACGCTTTGACCTGCGTTTTCGCTGGTGGCTCGACGTGGCCAATGTCGATGAAGAGATTACCGACGAGATTTTGTTTGATGCCAATACTCTGCCGGGCTTTAACGACAGCGGTGCCCATATCACCAATCTGGCATTTTACGACGGTAACCTGTTGGGCCTGCAGTTGGCGCAGAAAACGGGGTTGGATAAGGTAGCCATCGCGGTGAAGCGGTTGACGCGGGCCCCGGCACGCTTCTTCAACCTGAATGTCGGAAGTCTCGATGTCGGTGCTCAAGCAGATGTGGCGTTGATTAACCCCGAAATGCTGCGGGATTATGATTCCAATGCGAATCGTCAGCTGGTCTACCACCCACAATTTGAGCACGATGTCTTGGTCAACCGCTCGGATGGTGTGGTTGAGCAGGTTTATATCAATGGTGTACGTGTCTGGGAGTCAGCATCGCAATTTACGCCGGCTCTAGGTAGCACGACACTTGGACGAGCCCTGACAGCGGCGGCATAGCGTGGGAAGAAGGCTTCTTCTACTGTCGTTGCTTATGTGTTCGCTCGTGCCGTCAGTAGCGGTGGCCAAGCCTGATGGTGAGTGTCTGAATGGACACTACAGTCGCTACAGCGCGCAACATATTGATGCCTTTCTGCTAGCCTCTGAACAGATGGAGGCCCGGTTGCCAGATCACTACCCCCGGGTGTCTGAATTTATCGAATTTCAGATTCGCAGCGCTGGACTGAAAGCACATGCGGTAAGCTATCTGACGGCCAGGTCTCCCGAAGCGCTCAATCTGAACGACTCCCTGGCAAAACTGGTCGTTTTGCATCATAAGGGCCATGCCCATCAGCTGCTCTTGGCCGACGAGGTCTATCGCAATAGCTACCCCCGTTGGCAGCGTGATGCTCAGCAATTTATTCATGGTAGCGGCTATTCGGAAGAGGATTGGCAGACTTTTGTTGAGGCGCGCAATATTTTCAACCGAATCCTAAGCGGTGTGCCTCAGTATCCTGCGCTGCTGGAGGCTTACCGAACGCGGGCTGCTGCGTTGTGCAGGGTCCAGTAGCGTCCTCTGGCCCACAAGCCACCAGACATTGCCCTGGCAGTACTCCCCTAAGTACCCGCACCGGCACATCAAAAGCTTTTTCTAGCAAGGGTTCCGCCAGTACCGAGTCTGGCGTTCCAATGGCCAGCAAGCGTCCGGCCTCGAGAATAGCTATACGGTCTGCATAACGTGCTGCAAGATTGATGTCGTGTAGAACGGCAACGCAGGACAGTCCATTGGCCGTGAGTGTTTTGACACTGCTCATCAGAGCGTGTTGGTGACGGATGTCCAGGCTCGCAGTCGGCTCATCGAGGAGGAGGCATTTTCCGGCAGTAGCCTCAGCAGCCTGGCCACAATCAAGCTGGGCAATTACTCGGGCGAATTGCACTCTGGCTTGCTGTCCACCGGACAGACGGGTGTAGTTTACGTCAGCCAGTGCGCTCACTTCCGCCATTTCCATCGCTCGCCGAATCACTTTCTGATGTTCACCGTGTCTGCACCGGCCGTGATACGGGCTACGGCCCAAGGCAACCACTTCTTCAACAGTAAAATCAAAACTCAAGGTGTGGAACTGGGGCATAAATGCCCGGTTGCGCGCAAAAAATTCGCTGCTGGCCGGGTTGCGATTAAAGGCTGCTCCCCTGAATAGCACTGAGCCGCTATCGGCTTTGACCAAGCCCGCCATCAATGCGAGCAACGTGGACTTACCCGCGCCGTTGGGTCCAATCAGCGCCAGTAATTCACCTGGTTCTACTTTCAGGTCGACTGGCCCTATTATCTGGCGGCCGCTACGGGATAGGCTGATGGCTTTGCATTCAAACACGATGAGCATTCCGTTTGGGACTGAGAAGCAGGTAGATGAAAAACGGCCCTCCGATTAATGACGTGAGAATACCGATGGGTAGTTCCGCAGGGCTTACCAAGTTGCGTGCGAGAGAGTCAGCGGCTAGCAAAAGTGCCGGCGCAGCCAGCGCCGATGCAGGAAGCAGACGACAGTGGTCAGGCCCTAGTATCAATCTGAGCAGGTGGGGCACAACCAGGCCGATAAACCCGATTATGCCAGCACAGGCAACAGCGGCACCAACGCAGATAGAACAGGCAATTAGGGCGCGCAATTTAAATTGTTGGACTGAAACGCCCAGACAATGCGCCTCAGTTTCACCCAGCAGCAAGCTGTTCAAGCTTCGGGCCTGTAATAGTAGCCAGCTAATGGCTGGCAGTGCTACCGCTGCGGCAGGGAAAATTTCAGGCCATGAAGCCTTACCTAGACTACCGAATTGCCAGAAGGTTAAAGAGCGCAACGCGAAGTCGTCGGCGAGAAAACTGAGGAAACCCAAGCCGGCTGCCGCAATCGCGTTAATGGCTATCCCCAGCAACAAAAGCGTGGCCATAGAACCCTTGTCAGCAGGCAAAAGCAGTATCAGCAGGGTCGCAAACAATGCGCCACTGAACGCGGCAAGGGGCAAAGCAAAACCCAATCCATCAATACCTCCAAACACAATAACCGCTGCCGCTGCCAGCGCCGCGCCGCTGGCAGAACCCGTTAGCCCAGGCTCGGCCAGTGGATTTCGAAAAAGCGCTTGCATGGTAACGCCGGCAACAGCCAAACAAACGCCAACCAATAGGGCAAGTGCAACGCGTGGTAAGCGCAAATGCCAGAAGGTTGAAGCGAGACGCTGCTGCGAAAGAGTTGGGTTGTCTTCCAATAGGGCTGCAAGTAGCGCGGACACATCACCTTCAAGAGGGCCGTGCAGTACGGCAAGCGCGGCGAGTGATAATGCCAGTGCAGCGAGAGCGGCATAGATGTGCAAATCGCGCCGACTCATGGCGAGGGCGAGATTCATCATTCGCCTCCAAGCGCCACTGACTGGGATTGCGTGCGGGAATAGTTGTTAAAGGTTGAGGCCAAAATGCGCACGGCATCGCCGAGCCGCGGGCCCATGCTCAACATCAGTTGAGAATCTACGACGCGGATATATCCATTCAACGCAGCCGGTGTCATTCTCAAGGCCGAATCATTCTTGAGAGCCTGTTCCCCGCCAAATGAGGGCAATCCATGACTCGCTACCAGGATAACTTGCGGTGCAAGTTCTACTATCGCTTCCGGCGATACCGGCTTATAACCTGTGAATGCTGCAGCAACGTTGCTGCCTCCGGCGACTGTAAGCATTGTGTGGGCTTTGGTGCCGCTGCCGGCGACGAGGGGAAGATTGCCGGCCTTGGAGAGCACAAACATTACCCTGGGCGGAGAATCCAGGTTAGCCACCAATGCAATTTGTTGACGGTTACGTTCAATAATTTCCAGGGACTGCTGTTCGCGATCAAGAAGCTTGCCCAGAGCGCGAATAGCATTCAACGCTGTTTCTACTTCCGGACCTGTGCTGATTTGCTGAACGTCAATCCCCATGGTGCGCCAGCGCTCCAGCGTCTCTGTTGGCCCGGCTTCGTGACTTGCGAGAATTAAGTCAGGCTGTAAAGCCAGTACGCCTTCAGCGTTAAGTTGTCGCAGATAGCCGACGTCGGGTAGTTGCCGCAAGCTGGTCGGCCAGGTGCTGGTACTGTCCACAGCAACAATTTGATCTTCGAGACCAAGGCTGACTAGCGTTTCAGAAATTTCGCCACCCAGGCTCACTATTCTCTGCAGATTCGTGTTACTGGCCTGTTCTGTCTGATTGCCGTCCTGATCTGTCGAGCAGGCGAGCATTTGCGATGCCAACAGAAGGAGAGAAAATCGTAACAACAGATTCCTCATTGTTCATTCTCCGCGGGCAAGCTCTCAATCAAGTTGAGCCAATCGCGACGCTCAGGAATGCCTGGCTTACGCGCACCGAAGAACTGGATACAGAGTTGTTTTTTCGAATCAAAAACTTCCAGGGAGGTGATAATGCCGTCGTCTGACGGCTTGCGTACACGCCAGCAGGACGTGATTTGCTCGGAGTCGACATGCAGATTGAAACGAGAATCCAGTATGTTTAGCCATTTGCCTAATGTCTTGGAGGACGATACTGGGCCGCTATGAATCTGGATGGCCCCTTTATTATTGACGAAGACCATGATTGGCACTTGCTTCTCAACAGCACCTTGTATCAGGTCTTCAATACTTTCGGGACTCAATTTCTGAGCATAGTCTTGGCCAACATGCTGCAAAGCCGTCAGGCGTTCCAATTGGAGACTGCGCAACAGACCGTGAAATTCGTGCGTGTCACGTAATGCAGACCAGCCACTGCGCAATTCGGTAACATTTATTTTCCGGTCGCTATTTTCATTCACAGAGTAGGGCGATACGTATAAGCCGGTGGGTTGTACCTGCTGACGGTGAGCGTTCGCCAGTGCTCTAAAGCCGTCGATGTGAGTATTGTCGGTGGCATATATTTTAAGGATGGCGGTGCCTGAGGCGTCGAAAAACTGAAAGCTTTCACGTAGGCCAGAGGCCAGATTCTGAGTAACATAAAAAGCATGATGCCACTCGCTGAAAAACAGTCTCAAGTCGATTTCTGTTCCAAGTACCAGGCCGACGCCGCCATGGACCTGTATATTCTCAAAGGTGCCATAGCGTTCGTGGACAGCACTGTCATTCCGACAAAGGCACATGACTTCGCCGACTGATGGCAGGCCAACGATAATGGCTCGGGGGTCCGGGTTGAGAGCGAAACTCCGCTCGTCCAGCTCGGTAGCGATTAGCTCTGCTTCGCTAACACCAAGTTGGGAGGCAATATCACGTATTCGCATTTTGCCATTTTTTGTCTTCAACTCGCGATAGAGCATTGCAAGTTGTTGAAGAGGTTTTGCGTCTGCGTCAGTGCCGCTATTGATCTGCAACATGATTAGTATCCTGTACGTTATATTTTATAGCTGAAAGCAAAGCGCAAACTTCGCCCCGGGGAATCGAGATTGGATAGATGAGATCGGTATCGCCGGTCAGTAGCGTTATCGACACCGAAATTAATCGTCATATTTTGCGCCCAGTTGAAATTGGGCTGCCAGCGAGCGTAGAGATCAAGCAGCGTGTAAGCCGGCGTTGGCTGTAGCAGGACGCCGTTCATATCCTGCGCGGGAACTCTGTCTTGATCGCGATAGTGGTTTACCCTCAGGCCCAGGCGCCAACTCTGCCCATCCAGACCGATATGCCATTTAATAGCATCAGCAGGGATGTTCATCAGCGGCTCGCCAGTTGTCAGAGATGCACCGCGAATACGGCCATAGGCAAGTTCAGTAAAAAGCCGGGAATGCTGATAGCGGCTTTCAACTTCCCAGCCGGTCAATTCTGCTTCGGGCAAGTTAATCGCTGTGGTAGTCCCCTCGACCGAGATGGTGCCAAACACACACCCTGGAGGCGGATTGAGGCTCAAGCATTCCAAGTTAAGGGTGTTTTCTTCAACAATGACCTGGGTTTCAATAAAATCCTTGATGTTGTTGCGGTATAAATTGGCCCTAAGGCGAAATCGGCTGTTTTCCCCGATGTCGTCGAAATGCAGGACAAAGCCAAGCTCTTTGTTTGCGGCTTTTTCAGGAAGTAAATCTGGATTGGGCTGAAATTCATTGCCAAGAAAATGTATGCCTGCCGCGTAGTTTTCGAGCAAGTTAGGGGCGCGATAGGCTTCAGTATAATTAGCGTGTAGGCTCAACCAGTCATTGACGAAGTAATTTCCGCCCAAGCGCACAGTAGTTTCTGATTCATCGATGTCCCCAGCGACGCCGGTGTTCGACTGACTGTGGTAGCGGTCGTGACGCAGCGCTGAGATGAGGGAAAAATGATTACCCAGATTTGCTTGCCACTGTATAAACACTCCCTGCATTGACTGCTCTGCATCGGGAAATTGTGGGCGAGGGCTGCCGTTGCGGTACGCGTCTGAAGTATCCCGGTGATAATCAAGACCGCTTAGAAGCTGGCCATCCCCAAGCGCAAGTCGTGCGACAAGGTTTGCGCCATTGGTTTCGAAAGATATCTCGTCGTGGCGATTGCCTTCCACGATATCTTCAGTAATCTCCGTCGCATTTCTGTAGGCATTGAAGTCCAGGCTTTGCAGGCGCTTGCCATCGGCGATGTAGCGATAGGCTAGACTCTGACTTTGGGTGTTGTTGCTGCGATCAAGTAGGGGGTTGCTGTTGCTAAACGCGGTCGCCGGATTGGATGGACTGGTATTGCGCTGCGCTGTTTCAATGTGCATCCCGCTGAGGTGGTGGGAATCACCCAGATAGCCGCCAAATTTGAGTAATTGGCTATCAATACGGTCGGCGCTGTAGGCGATTTCTTCGCTGCTGCCATTTTCAAAATCATTGTTTTCGCGTGCACTGGCCTGCGCAACAATATCAACCGGCCCCAGCAGGCTATAAGTGATTAGGCTGCTTAAGCGTTGATTGCCAGCGGTTTCGTAGCCGCTATTCAGCATTACGCCGATGCGCTGGTTGTCCGAAAGCAGACTTTCTGCATCCTGGGTGTGGACAGCCAGCACTCCGCCAATCGCACCGCTGCCGTATTGGGCCGAAGCCGGACCACGCAGCATGTCGACGCGTTTAATCAGGGCCGGGTCCAGCACAAAGCGGCCCCGGTGACCGCCTTCAAAACTTTGTCGACTGCCATCAAGTGTGTAAAGTACGCGGCTACCGCCAATGCCCCTGACAACCACATTTTGAGCGTGGGTAAGTGGGCCGCCGGCGGTGTCTACCCCCGCCAGGTTTTCCAACACTTCCGACAGTGAGGAAGCCTGTTCGTCACGAATTTCGCTCGCGCTGACGACGGAGACTGCTTCTGGCAGTCTGTCGAGTGACATTTCGCTTCGAGTGGCGACGACTGTAACGGTTTCCAACGGCGTCGCGATCGAGGCGGTCGTTGAAAGCGTTAACAGGGCAAGCGCTACGGTTAGGCGCGCGGAACGCTGTAATCTGTTCGTGGGATTTTGCGTGTTGCTCATCAATTTCTCCAAGGGGAAAAAATCGACGGCGTGCTGGCTTCGCAGAGAGATCTGCCGGCTGGCTGGCTAATCGAAAAGCTAGCACCTTGGCTAGCACTACATCCTTTAAGCGTTTACAGGTTTAGTATCAATTTTCCATTTCGTGTTTCACGCAGGCGATACGCATGATTGCGGTGAAGGATAATAATCTCTTTGGCGTCGCCAAATAATTGGTCTTTCAGATAACGCTTAGGATTGTGCCTGGCTTCAGCAGTGCTCTTTTTGTGACCTGAATCGTGCGCTTCCATGGAGTGCTCCCTGCCTGATTTTGCCAAATGATAATGATTATCATTAAAAATAGCAAGCCTTGCCAGGCTACCTTGTGTGAAGGGCGTGTACTTTTTAATCCGGATGAATAACAAAAGGCGAGTTGCCGTCTAAACAACGGAGCGTCGACAGAAAGAGGGGCGTTACCAAGGTGTTAAAAAATGTACTACGGGAGTCTTCTTAGCCGGGTAAGGAGTGAGCGGCCAATTTGCCCTTTCGGCCAAGGCTAAGTCTTGCTAGCTTAAGCGCACTACAACACACGCTGGGCTCGCCCGGCATTGATACATTGCAGGAATCTTATGTCGACAAAAATACCCGAATCACATCTCGATATATTGGAAAATGCCTTTTCTGCAATGGTGACAACCATTCGTCACAAAGATGGCCTTCCTTCTACCAATCCGGTGTCTTTCGATTGGGATGGACAGTTTGTGCGCTTTAGTACGCTTAAGCAGCGAGTGAAATTTCATAACCTGTTAAAGAACCCTTTACTGACCATGTGTATTCTTGATCCTAAAGATATAACGCGTTATGTCGAGATACGGGGCAGCGCCCAACTAGAAGACGACCCTGGAGGTGAGTGGAACAAGGCCATTTACAGGCGATTGATGGGAGAGGAATTTACACTGGATGCGCCGGATGCAGAGCGCGTCATCGTAACCTTGATACCGCAGCAGGTATCAGCCCCCTTGCTTTATGGCGGCAAACTAGCGCGCAAATAGCCAGTCCGATTGGTTGAAAAGTGCCGATCCAAACGGGCGCAGTGCCCGTACACACGTCTTTATTGAAGGAGCTGCAACATGATCACGATATATCACCTTGGCCTCTCCCAATCAGACCGTATTGTCTGGCTAATGGAAGAATTGGGTCTGGCCTATACGCTGGAATGGTTTGATCGCGGCGACGATATGCTGGCGCCGCCAGAATATCTCGCGCTCCATCCTGCGGGCATGGCACCGGTTATCAGAGATGGCGAAAAAATGATCACTGAGTCTGCGGCGATTGTTGAGTACATCAGCCACAATTACGGCGGCGGAAAATTAAGCGTTTCACCTGATCAGGATAACTACGCTGATTACCTTTACTGGATGCACTTTAATAATAATGTGCAGTCAGTATTTTTTTTGAAAATGGCTTTGGGCGGCTCCTTTGCAGACGCTGAATCGAATATGGTGGCGAAAACTGCGCAGCGGCGCGAAGAGCGCTACTACCAACACCTCAACGACCATCTGGGTGAGAATGATTACCTAGCCGGTGACTCCTTTACCTGCGCTGATATCATGGTGATGTTTAACCTGACAGCCTTGCCTTTGTTTGGCGGGCGGGCAGTTGATGACCTGCCCAATGTCCTCAGGTATGTGGAGCGCGTGTCGCAACGACCCGCCTATCAAAAAGCGATGGCAATAGCTGGCCCGGGAGCCAGCAAACCTGAAGCGGCCTGATCGTTGTGAGTCAGAATTAGGTATGATCATTATGCAAGATCCGTTGGCCGGGGCTGCTTGAGTTGGTCCCGGTCATCGCGCACTATAGGCATCGACTCATTGTACAGGCATTTCGGTTTTATGCCCTTTCTGCCCGGCTCATTAGATTTACGTGAAACACGACGATTCAGACCTGCGCACTGTATTGTTGTTGTCTCATGCTTTCTTTTCGCGATGGGTGCAGGTCAGGCTAGCCGGGCAGAGACCCTGACCATTGCGGTGGCCTCGAATTTTGCGCAGGCCATGCGAGACATCGCGACTCTCTATGAGGCGGAAACAGGCCACTCGGTCCGACTGTCCTTGGGTTCTTCCGGAAAACTCGCCGCCCAGATACTACAAGGAGCTCCATTTCAGGCTTTTTTTTCTGCAGATCAGGATAAACCGGAGTATCTGCTCGATCGTGGCGTTGCTGCACCAGGCAGCCGCCATACCTACGCCTTGGGCCGCTTGGCGCTCTGGTCCCCAACTGTTGGTGCAAACCCGCTAGAAATTCTACGCGCCGGTAATTTTGGCAAGCTCGCACTGGCTAATCCGCGGTTGGCCCCCTATGGCGTTGCTGCGCTTGAGGTGCTTAGCCGTTTGGAACTGGTGGAGGCAAGTCGGCCGTACTGGGTTCAGGGAGAAAATATTGCACAAACCTATCAGTTTGTGGACAGCGGCAATGCCGCAATTGGTTTTGTTGCCCGGTCGCAAGTGACTGTCGGTGGTACCCTTGAAAGGGGCGCAGTCTGGTTGGTGCCTCAGGAATATCATCGGCCGATTCGGCAGGATGCCGTACTCATAGGTACGGCGCCCGGCGACGTCGCTATAGACTTTATGCGTTTTGTGCGTGGGGGCAAGGCTCGGGCTATTATTGAGTACTATGGTTACCGCACAGAGGTAACAGCACAATGACAGACGCAGATCTTCAGGCCATTGTGCTAACCCTGCGTCTTGCTACAACGGTTACCATCGTCCTGCTGGTGATCGGCACGCCTTTGGCTTGGTGGCTGGCAAGAACTTCTTCCTGGTTAAAGGCACCGGTTGCTGCTTTGGTTGCTGTACCCTTAGTGCTGCCGCCAACGGTGCTAGGCTTCTATATGCTGGTGGCAATGGGGCCCGAAGGCCCCTTTGGGCAATTGACTGAGGCCTTGGGATTGGGGAGTCTGGCCTTCAGTTTCTGGGGGCTGGTCATCGGTTCTACCTTCTATTCCTTACCCTTCGTTGTGCAACCCATACAGAACGCCATAGCCGCCCTGGGAGACCGTCCGCTTGAAATTGCGGCGACCCTGGGAGCCGGTCCAATTGACAGGTTTTTTACAGTCGTACTGCCACTCGCGAAAAGCGGGTTTGTTACTGCGGCGGTACTGGGCTTTGCGCACACGGTCGGCGAATTTGGTGTGGTGTTGATGATTGGCGGCAACATTCCTGGGGAAACGCGGGTGCTATCTGT
>JBFKDP010000011.1:0-30575 GCA_041619575.1 Litorivivens sp. | reverse complement strand
CACTCAGCAACCTATCAGCCCCACCTCGACTGGACCATCCGCCTCAATTCTAATATCAGGAAAACAACTCAAGCCCGCGCGAGTGGGATCTATTTGCAGATATTTTACATTTCGAGCCTTTATATGTACGCGATCGGTAGGCGGAATTGCAGTACTCGAACTCCAACCACGCTGACGACGGACATAAGGCGCTGGCTCGTGGTTACCTCCCGTCAGGACGCCGACGCTTGGGTTGACTGTCGCTGGCTCGCCCTGCCTCATACCAAGTCCCTCTGTAACAATATCAATTTCGCCAGTCATAAGCCCCTCATCATTCAGCGTAATATTAGAAACCCAATACGCTCCACTTGGCGCAACGACTCCCGCGCGCGGACTATCTTGCGAGCGATCTATAATATACCGCACCCTAGCCGGGTTACGTTCTACCAAATGCTCCCCAAGAAACTCAGTTGCCTGGGGATAGTAATCATAGGTTGAGGGGGAAAGGTGGTCCCAGGTTGGGAAACTTAATACGTCATATCTTAAGCCAGCACTGTCTAGCGCTTGTACTGTAAGTTCAGTTAACGGCAACGATTGGAGCTCATCCAGAACTGAAACCCACATCATAACGGGGACATTATGCATGCTTGCCACGAGGTGCTCGACTGGTGTGGTCGCGACTACCGGCGCAATTCGAGCAAATAAATCAGGATAGCGTGACGCAAGACGAAAACTCCCAATGCCACCCATAGAGATCCCGCTCATAGCAACCCATTCTGGGTCAAGTTTATAGTGGCTAGCGACATCAGCCCAGACTTCAAATACATCAGCTTCAGCCATATCGATGTAAAAACCATCTGGCCCTCGCGCAGCAGGCGTTATAACAATACTACCGCGACCGCGCTCTCCATACTGCTCAGCGTGCCGACTACCTAGATACTGATTAAAATTAGCCGACAGAGCATGTAGCAATAATGTAAGGCCATAACCCTCCACGGATGGTGGAGTTCGCGGCACATAGATCGCATAGGGCTGCAATTGCCCAATAAGAGGCCCATCACATTCCCCCGTAGTTCCAAGACCGCATTGACGAGAGTAATCAACGCCTTGCCCGTACTCAAATCTACTAGCAAAGATTCGGTTCATGTGTCCTGTTAAAGGGACACCGGATTCATCCGTGATGGAGTCCATAAGTTTTGCAAAATCGACAACCGCATAGAACGTGCTTATATCACCCGAACTGAGGGCATCTGCCTGTGCTCGTTCCCGCCAAAAATGAGCTTCAGCTAAAGCCTGCGCAGCGGCATCAACAATTGTTCTACCGCTCTTAGCGGTAAATTGCGGCATGGGTTCTTCACGAAATGCTACGTTATACAGTGCAGCGCCAGAAATTGCAGCGCCGCCTGGAGTAGTGTCATTTGCGATCAATCCCGGCTGAAGATACTGACCAGATTCCAAATCCCATAATCCTACACCCGCAGCCAAACGAACTTTACCTCGGCCTGGATCCCATATACCGTGTGGAATTCTTACCTCAATCTGACGCCGCACTCGATCCACATTTACGGTGATTTCAGCTTCTATAACAGTCAAATCACTTGCTTTATGAGCAACAGCTTCCCTGCCATGCACTGTGACGAAGATATCTGCAGGTGACCTAACTCCAGCACCGAGAGGCCAATCTACGAGTTCATCGGACGCGCCAATTGCAAGAGTGAATGCGGAAAGCTCTGACTCTATCATTGTATTTAACGTCAGCCGAAAAGCCGTCGCATTGTTTAAAGCACGCATTCGCAGTTCAACGAGATCGGCAGCATTATTCGCATAAGCAGAATTCGTCGGGTACGTTACAGTCCCCGCTTTGCGAGAAAAAATATAGCTAGTACTTCCAACTCCCTGAGGGTCCGTGAAATCCTGAGTTCCAGCAGCACCGTGATCGTCATAAAGCCAATCCTGGTAAATAAATTCTCCAGAGCGATAAGCGGTCGCGCCGGAAATCAGAATAGGCTGCGCATTCCAAATGCCTGTATTGCTAAGCTGTGGAGAAACTGGAGCCGGCGCGTAAAGAATTGGCGGGCCGGGTCTAGGAGTGAATTCTGATGGCAAACTAGCCAATTGATTTACATCAATCGACTGCGTTGTACTGATTTGCTTACTGTCCCGACAGCCTTGAATTGACAACACCGCCAATACAAAAAGCGCGAAGGGTTTTACCTTCCAAACGTTAAAAAACTTAACCATGGCGGAGTCCTTTCATATTCTTATTCGATTTATTAATTTTGCCGTATAGTCTAATTCTTATAAGCAATTACGTACCCAGCATACATCAACTGGACCCTCAGCCCCGAAGCACCAAATTGGTGACCTTGGGTGATGCAACCACTGAGGTACATAATAGTCTAATTGAGTGGCTTTGTTCGTCCGCTAATGTGACGCTAGAGCCAAACACTCCCAGTTCCTCGGGGCCACTTCCTGATCTGGTAATTAGCGGACAGTCAAAGTTACGTGATGTGATGAAGGAATCAGGCTTTCATACAGCCCCAACGCATGCCAGCATGCGCACATTTACAGTGGAGGCACAGCCGCAACGAAAAATGCGTCGCCGTGCCTGGCTTTGTTAATTATAGAAACTGAGAATGCTGCCTATCTACAGTCCAGTTCTTTTTATGTACTAGGTGATATTCTCAGTTAAATATCTGAGATGCTTGCCATCAGTACCACAACAACCACCAAGTATTTTGAGTCCATAATCCCTGTTTAGTTGGATCATGAGCCTGCCCCATTCCGATACGGATTCAGATTTAAGCTCTTTTGAACCCTCTAGCTCAGCATGGCTGAGGGAGGAGGCGTTTGCCTGTATGCCAATTAGCCGGCTAGATAACTCTTTAGTCAGTGTTTTTGGATTCAAAAATGATGGGTAGGAACAATTTATAAAATAGCCGAGCGGATTATCCGCGGTTTTAGAATCCACATATTCAATTGCCGCCTGAATCTCTGTTCCATCTAATACCTTACCATCGGAGCCAATCACGAAACTTATGATATAAGGCAAACCCGTTGCTTCCATTGCCAAGGCAACTCCAGCGGCCTCCTCTACAGAAGGCAGTGTCACTGCAATCAGAAAATCAACCGCTGCGCTTGCGAGCTCATTGATCTGCCATTGGTGGAAGTCCCGCGCTTGATTAAGTGACAACCCTTCCCCAGGTAAATAGCAATCGTTTTTACAGCCAATCAGGCCACCGATTTTAACGGTCACTTTCCTGGATTCGTTGGCAACTAATTCCTTCATGAACTTAGCGGCCTCAACGTTGATGTCCTGTCGCTGCTTTGAGGCTTTCACTCTCTCCTGGTTTGCCCGCCAAGTAGGTGTACAAAGGAGTATCGGTAGATCAGTCGCCGCAGCGATGCCCAAATACTCCTGATACAAGTCACGTAATGCTGCTCTACCTTCCTCACTATAAATCAAAGGGGTGTGAACCAGATTGCCGTCTAAATCTATCTTTTCGTTGCGGCGGAGTCTTTCTATAACCGCAGCCTCAGCGAGAATAAATTTATGTCTTTCTAGGAGATCTTTCATCTAAAGCTCTCAGGCAATTTTGTCAATTAACGCCAAGCTAAAGCGCCGCCGTAGGCGATCGCTTTGAGATTTTTGTTAGCAATTTCTTTGGTTAAGCTTGAGTCTTTTTAGGCGTGAGGTACCAAAGAACAAAAGCCACCAAAAATAACGCTGGAATATCACCCAACATATTCGCATGCTCGGTCTCATCAACGATAGCTTGAACAAGCATGATTCCTGCGTGAACTATGCTCGACCAGATTGTGAACGATATAAGACTTAGATTAGACATGGGATCTTTTGCAGCACGAACTAAGAATACTCCTAATGTAATGTAAATCCCCATAATCATCTGCTCATATTCTGGTTGTGCTGGCGACCAGCTCCATCCTGCCGGCCAAATCAACATCATCATTGCTGGAACCCCTACAATGAAAATAACACCAAATACGTAAAGTGCGACTTTCAAATACTTGAGCTTTTTTTCTTGTTGCATAACATTCGCCCTCCTTTAGTTATTTTTGGATTGCTAACGCCCAAATCAGTGGCGCGGCTTTGCCGCGTCAAACTGCATTTGCTTGTTATAAATTCTAGTGTGAATGCCCACCATTTTTCGTCGGTGCTAAGGCCGGAAATTTATGCGTTGCAAATACTGTATGGCAACCAGCGCACGATTCATTCATTTCGGAAAAATAAAAATTTATCAACTCTGGTTTTTCATTTTTTGCAGCATGTTCAAGCATTCCTGCCAGATAATGGAATCTCTGATCTTTCTTAATAAATTCATCTGGTAATACTGAATGCAGCTCCTTTACCTGATTCTCTGTCAGGCTTTGATTCAAAATATAGCTATTTTTCATTTTCCCTGCGGTAGTTTCGATATCGCCCCAGTTTCCAGAAATATATGCGGGGATGATGGACATCATGCCGCTCTGTAAAGCTTGCATTTCTTTAGATAGTAAATTACGTAAATCATGGGAGAGCATCTCTACTCCAGAAGTGTTTTCATGTTCTTCGTGCTTAAGTTCATCCCCTCCTAAACAGATTGATGGTAATAGAATGATCAAGAGTGTGATGCGAGTAAAATATTTCATGTATTTTTCCAGGTTCAGTTGAATTTATAACAGTAAATTCAAATGCGCTGCGCTTTATAACTCGCGCACATAGCGAGTCTAAGCGTCGAGGTGATTAAGCAGGATAATTCTATTTGAATCAGGGTGATAGACACCCTGAAATGATTTTTGCATTTGTGTGCATCCTGCATTTGATGTGGAATCCCTTAGCTCTGAGCATAACCCCTTCTCAATAAAAATCAATTGCTTAAGTGATTTTCACCAGAGTTAGTGAGCCCAATGCTGCTGAATACGAGCTTGAGTGACTGACCGCTATTGTGAGAGGCTGTGTGAAAACTCCTATGACCAAATTAATAACGTGATCCTACGTAAAATGTGTATTTGATTGGCTAGAAAACTTGGTCAGATTTTGATGTAAGACACATATTCGTATCAGTTCTTGTCTAAATTATGACTTGAAAATAGTTTTCACACAGTCTGGTGACGCTAGAGCCAAATGCTCCTAGTTCCTCGGGGGCATTTCCTGATCTGGTAATAAGCGGACGCTCAGAAATCCCGAATCGGATGTTTTTTACAGCCTCAGCATCTTAAATAAGCCGCTGTTTGTAGTGCCAGTACAAAACGGTCGGCTTGATTCATTTGTTATATTCCTTGGCAAGTTGTCTCATCTTTTTACCGATTTTTGAGCCTGCTATCTTTCCAAGCGACTCCTTTTCGGCCATCTGGAAGTAGCCTAATCGATCTCCGGTAATAGCTATGAGTTCTCTGGCATTTTCTTCCACTACCATTTCAGCTGGCTCAAGAAATACGTTATCGACGAGACCCACGTAAAGACTATTGTTTTTCGTATTGTTCAAGTGAGGGGTTGTCCTAAAAGCTTCCTCATAACGGTTTAGGTCGGACCCATCTGCTCTGATTTCGCTACGGAAGTAGTCGCTGGCATGCATAGCCTCGATCTTCTCTTTATGAGCGGTCAGCCGACGAAACAGTTTCTTCCAATCAACCTCATCATCATTCGCAAGATCCAGCCCAGCGCCCACCAACATCGGGATTTTTGCCAGTTCTTCACAGCAAATATGCGCTAGAGTGTAGGCTCTGGAAAAGAATCCGTGCTCGTACAACAGCCGAGATTCAGCGAACAAGCTTTCAGCATTTCGCAGCAACTTGACGCGTGCGGATTCAATTTCTTCGATCGATAGTTGTTGCATAGTCACCTGGAATATAACACCGCAATCACACGCTTGTCGCGTGCATTGCTTGGTTAGGCTTTAGTGCCTGTACCAGATCCTCTAAAACATCGCCAGGCGGTTGCTCGAGGAGCTTTTCTTCATTCCGAAGAAGCCACCAGATTCTCAAGAAGGTGACCAAGCCAATGCCACGTGACACTTTTAATATTAGCTTTCTCAAGTCCCCTATGTCGTTTCTAAAGGTCTGGAGGAGATCACCCCAGCTCGAAAGGTATTTTTCACTATTGATCTGATTCGCGGGAAACTTGATTTCTAGCAGAAGAATAAATTCGGCAACCAATCTTGACAGCCTGTACGCGGAAACAGGATCTGCCTTTGATAAACCTAAAGTCGCTGTGTCGAGCGCTCGAAAAAGATATTCCTTATTCTTCTCTGGCAAATCCAAATTCCCTTGCCGCGTCTGCTCGAACTTCTCGACTAATAGCGAGAAAAATTCGAGTCTATTTTCCTTTGGGACGTCATGCTTATCATATATTTCGTGCAGCTTTTCCAGGCTGTCGCCAAGCCGAATATTGAAAAATTTAAGAATCTGATCAATTCGGTATTGCTGAAAGTATAGGTCGAGCATCGGCGGTAACGCCGAGGAGCGATACTGTTGCAATTCTTTCGCAGTGTTAATGGCGCCCGAAAACTGGCTCAGCACCCATCCGAGCAGTACGCCAGCGAGCGGGATCAGATACTTAAGATCAAGTTCCATAATTATTGCCTAACGCCGTGCTCTAGGGCAAACCGAAGCGCAGCGCAGGTTTGCCCCTAGCAGCACTTTGTTAAGTTCTATTCATACCATGAAGATGTATCCACATCCAACTCTTCGGATTCGATGGTAAAGTCTTCTGGATTTTCAACATGAGATTTCATGCACAAAGTAAAAGGGTAACATTCGCTAATTTCACATAGGTCATTTTTGGGGCCATATTCCTGTGTGACGTGTACATTTCCTTGAGCTGTCACATAAATAAACCGATCATCTATTCCAGTGCATTCGATTTCATCTACTTCTGTGTAATCGATGTATACGTGATTTGCGAGAATTGACAAGCTATCAGGCATAGCACTTACAGCCGTTGAGATAACTGCATCCCTTACCTTTTCTTCAAGAGCATCTACAACTATCGCTTCAAGATCATCCAATTGATTTAAAGAGTCTTTCGCAATTTCAATAACTGACTTAGCATCTTGAAAGAAGGACTTTGGTGATACATCAAAATACTTCTCGGTTATGTGTGTGTATTTATTAAAAAATCGAAACTCATCAAGGAACTCTGAAATGCATTCATTCAGATGCTCTAGAACAGCTTCGCCAAGATAAGCATCAGATATATTTGATTGCGCGCAGTATTTTAGCTGCTGCCTTCTTGTGACTTCATGCTTATGACTTTCGCGTTCATACCAAGTAACCTCTTTTACTTTCTTAAGCGGAGCTTTTCTTTGTATTACATGAAGCACCAACTCCCTCATTGAGAACGTAAAGTTGTGAAATCTCAGCGGATTACCATGTGACGCATAATTTCTTAAACTTGCTACAAACAATCGGTTTTCAAAGTCCGTCTCCAATAAAGATTGAAAACCTTGCATGAAATCCAGCGACAGTAACTTTTTAAGTTTCATGCTTCCCCTAGAACTTAACAGCTTTGTTATGACGACTCGCGCCTTATATCACTTTGGCCCCCTTATCAAGGAGTGGGCTTTTACTGTGACAGAGAATTTCTATGGGATTCAATGAGATAGCGGTGTCACGATTAGTGAGCGCCGGTCAAGCGAAGACTAACTCCCTTTAGTTTTGCCAAATATTCCTTTCACCTGATCATATCGCGTTTTTTAGAAATTTCAATGGGTTAAGTGATTCCCTAATGTGTAAATGGGAAGCGCTCTCTTTTCACTTGTCTCGACGACGCGGAAACAGCCACTGACCGCTAATGTGACGCTAGAGCCAAACACACCCAGTATCCAGGGGGCGCTTCCTAACTTGGCAGAAAGCGGACGGTTTAAAACATATCCAATTGCATCCACTAGCCGCAGACACCCGCCTCCCGTGACCAAGTATTCCGGTCAAAGCAGAGCACCCTGCCGGTAACGCTCAGAATATGAAGTCACTTAGATTCAGAGCGCTTATTGGATTCATAGCAGTAACGCTTAGAGTTCCAATAATAATAAGACAGCCAAAACAGAAGAAAAATGAAGACCAATCCACCTACCACCCTAACCCTGTCTGTCTCTTCAGGCTTTAGAAAAACGACCTCATCTACAATGAGCCCATAAATCAAAGCGCTTCCTGATTTAAGAGTTAACTGAACGGAGGCCCCTAATTTAAGCTCTAATCCACTAAACCTACTGCATGAAAATCCTGCCCCATCGAATTTTCGTCTTTCACCTTGCAAAGTGAATAGTTCGACTTCATAACGATCACCGCGCAGCCTTGTTGTACATGAAAACTCTGTCAATTCACCAGAAATGCTCTCAAAGCTACGAAGTGACACAATAGAAAAATTAATTGTCATTAGAACTGACACCACTAAAAAAGCAATAGATACGAATTTATTAAATGTCATTTCTCTGGCTCTTTATTTTGTAGTTTATAATATCCAGATATAAGCAGTATCTAGAAAATTATCAACTTTGCTCACACCAGATCTCGTGCTGCCTATCGAGAATACAGCAACTACTGTTTTCTCCGTTCTATTACTTCATACTGTGACCAAGTCAGCAAAAATAACAACTAAGCCTGAAAGCTCATGCGGTACAGAGTACTAGTCTTGAGCGTCCGCTATTGTGACGCTAGAGCCAAACACTCCCAGTACCTAGGGGGTATTTCCTGATCTGGTAAAAAGCGGACGTACGACCGTTCCGTATCATCCGCATGCAGGGTGTTGTGGGGGCTGAGGGTTAGAGACCCTCGGCTACCCGATTAGCTCTGGCCTTCACGGCTTCCAATGCTTAATAGCCAAAGCTGGACGCAGTCAGTAAACTGGTCGCTTGCCGTCAACATTTGGGCATCGAATTCCATTTAGACTGGTCATCTGTGCTAGATAACTGGTTACTTCATCGTATTGGTCATTGCTGTGCACCGCATTGTAGAGGTCAGAAGATTTCACGGCATTTTCAGCAAACTGCGCACCTACTTCACAGTAATGGACTGCGCTAAATAACTATTTCGTGAGTACTCCTCCTCGCCGAGACTTGAGCCACATTTGTCCCGGGGCTGCTAGGCTTCGTTACGCAAATCAAACTGCATACATTGTCTGGTCGTACTCACACTATACTGGTCAGTGGCACTTTTGTATGAAGCCTCATGTAGTAGTCGATGATGTACTGGGATTGATACTCAGTCTAACCACCATACCCACGAATAAGTACGCGGCAAGGTAGAGCGTGATTGGGGCGATGCATGATTCTTGAGTATTGAGAGAGCGTCCCGAACATGAAAGCCGGGAAGGAATCGTTTTAGTGGTATGCGTCAGGGCCAAAGTGGAACATTGTTTCTATCGAATAAAGCAGTAGTTCGGATATGACAAGGTTTGTTTTCGCAGCCTTAATAAGAAGGCCGGTCCTATTTATCTGCTAGCGGGTCTCACGAACTTACTTCGCGCAGATCCTTATGAGATTTTTAACACAGGACTGCCTATCACTGAGAGCCAGTGGAATAGACGTGCGCATAAGAAATTCCATGTTGAATTTTCAGAGAAATTACGTTTTGTGATAAAACGTCAAGGGAAATTAAGGCCGAAATTTCAATCCAGAATATCTGCCTGCATTTGGCAATCACGCGCGGCGTAAAAGCTGTTGTGAATTTAGTTTTTATTCGAGATCAATAATTTTATCGATGGGCTTGGCCGTGCTGACCAGCTTACCAGTTTTTACGAGGTAGTAGCTTTTCAAGTACATTGCCTCGAATGCACGAGTCTTGAGATCAGATGTTTTCATCGCCAGTTGCTGGCGTGTTTCCTGGCAGTATTGATTAATGCTTAGTACTGTCACAACTCCCAGCAAATTACTACCTGCCTCTTCTTTTCGAATCGCTCCATGTAAACACTCACTGTGTAAGTTGGTCAGGTGCTGCAGAGAGGGAGTGGTGGCACCGTCTTTGTCGGCTGACGATGAGAATAAGTCCGCGAACGCCATGCTGTTTGCGGCCAAACAGGTCGTGGCCACGGCAATGAATTTTACTGAATTTTTTAAAATACGAGGTAATTGTGAAGGCATTGTGAAATTCCTTTTTCATTTATTAAGTTAATGAAGTTTTTTCCCACAACTGCTTCGAACATACACCCGAATTCTACAATAATCAAATTCCTTTATTTCCTTGACAGGGAAGTTTTCGTGAACAAGACTATATCGGTGTGACTTAGGCTAAACCCCCGTAAAGGATGTTGAGAGGGGTGCCAAGTGGGAACGGCGCCCGGAAATTACTTTAAGACAAGGACTGTTGCCATGCAGTTGCTCGCCGCTGATCGTTCACGCCTTTCTATTGCCCTCGCGGCCATTTTCCTGTTGTTAAGCACACCATCAGTACTGGCGCTTACTGCCTCGGTAAACGGTGCTGTGGCAGGTCAGCATAGTATCGGAAATGATGGTAGTGCCCAGTACAGCATTCCCCTGAACGCCCCCGGCGGTATTCAGGGGATGAGGCCTGATGTCGCGCTGACGTACAGCAGTAATGGTGGGAACAGCATTGCAGGCGTCGGTTTCGACATCGCTGGAGTGTCCCGTATTCATCGTTGCGGTACAACCATAGAACGTGATGGATATGTTGATGGTGTAGATTTTGATGGGAGTGATCAGTACTGCCTGGATGGACAAAGATTAATCGCTGTGGATGGCGATTATGGCGCTGACGGCACTGAATATCGAACGGAAAATGATTCAATCTCTAGAATTATTTCGCATGGATCGGAAGGCGTACTTGTCGATATATTGTCGGGCGGGGTTACTGTATCTAATGACGCGAACAACCCGCAGAGTTTCACCGTCTGGACGTCTGATGGCCGGATTTACGAATATGGCAACACAGAAAATGCGAGGAGCAGTTTTCTTAAAAACTTCCAAGTGTGCCCGGAAGGTAGTGTTGTCTACAGCGTCGGATCGGTGAAAATTTGCTTTAACTTTGATACTGGACTTCAAGTACCGATTCTGACTATTCAAGAAACACGGACTTACGAGTGGTCCGTCAATCAGATTTCAGATCGATACCTCAACCGTATGGTCTTTACCTACGAAGGTGGCGCAAGCGAAAAGCGCATCAACAGAATTGACTATAATTTCGTACAGAATGCAGCTCGAAACTCGATCCAGTTTTTGTATGAGGCGCGGCTCGATACTTCCAATGGTTTTTTCGCGGGCGCTCCCATCATACAAACCAAACGATTGCAAAAAATAGCCGCATACTCTGGTAGTAAAGAACTAAGAGCGTTGATAATTGAATACGGGAACAATACGGCGACGAAAGACTCCGTGGTGTCGAAAATTTGGGAATGCGCCGGGGGCAGCAGCTCAACTTGTACAAATCCAACTGAATTTACATGGGAAGATGGTGTGGCTGGGTTCGCTGCGACCGCGAATAATTCTGGAAACTCAGCTGCTGGCTGGGACAATAACCCACTTCCCATGGATGTTAATGGGGACGGTCGCACTGATTTGGTTCAAGCCGATGGTGGTCAGTGGCGTATTATGCTCAGCAATGGCGAAAAATACGCCTCCCAAGTGACATCTGTCTCAGATACTGGCTGGGAAGATGCGAAAGTCATTCGCTACAACAATGATAATCATGACGACATTTTACTTGCAAAAGGCGGAACCTGGCATGTTTTGTTGGGCGGGGCCACCGACGAACAAATGGTTACCATTACGATAGGTGGCCAGAATTACACATTGACGATACCTTCAAGTCCGGTGTTTACGGAAGTTGATACCGGAATCACTGCTGGAACGTACACCGTTGATAATTCACAGTTGATCGATGTTAACGGCGATGGCTTAAAAGATATTATTTACAGCACCGGCACCGGATGGTTCGACGGTGTTCGTGTGCGCCTTCTGGAATATGACGACCAAACTGGGCAAACGGCATTTGGTGAGGAATCTTATACCGGGATATCGCCAACCGAGATAGACCTGAGCAGGGCTATCGTTGCTGATTTTAATGGCGATGGACGAGAGGATGTATTCGCTCCAGACCGAAACACTACCAACGCCCAGTGGAGCGCGTATTATTCTACTCAAGGAACAACATTTAACAAAGACGTACTTGGTGGGACGAATTCTACCTACGACAATTTGAAAGTGCTTGATTTTAATGGTGACGGCCTGCCAGATATATTGGTGAAGTCTAGCTCGAATAGTATTTCCGTTAGGCTGAATACCGGGAGCGGCTTTGAGAGTGCTGACACGGTTCTCAGTAGTTATACAATCGGCACTACCGAATGGAATCAAGCGCTTACATACGACTACAATGGCGATGGACGGGACGACTTGCTTCTACGTATCGGGAGCTATTGGTATGCGCTTGTATCTAATGGTGTAGGTTATTCAGCAACATTTACAGGCATTACTAATGCGGGTTGGAATCGCAATCCAATTGTTAGTGATATGACTGGCAATGGTATGCCTGACTTAACATTGAACATTAGCAATACATGGCAGACTCGTCCGCATAATAGTGTTCGTCCCGACTACCTCACCAAAATTACCAACGGCATGGGCGTGGAAACCGAATTCCACTACCGTTTTCTTACCGATCCAAGCGATCCGGATTTCTATGACCGTGGCGGCGACGTGGAATACCCTCTGGTTAATGTCCAGAACGCCAGTTACTTAGTTTCTGAGGTTCGGCAAAGCGATGGTTGGTACGGTACCGGCATGAACAGCACGAGCTACCGTTACAAGAAGTTACTGATTCATCAGCGCGGTCTGGGCAACCTCGGCTTCGAACAAATCATCAACAAGAACAATGATACCGGCATTGAAACCGTTTCCACCTTCGACCTCAGCCCGGCGAGTATCGCAAGCCACCAATACGGGACGTTGCTCCAGGTTACCACCACGGCGGACAACGGTACGGTGCTCAGCGATACGACCAATACCTGGCAGACAGATATATGGTGTGGCGCCGGCAAGGGGGCCGCCTGTACCAACAGCGATGATTCCTCCCGCCGCTATCTGGTCAGTCCCGTCGAAACCACGGTGGTCAAGCGCGATTTGAATGGCGCGTTCCTGCACGAAGAAGTGTCCACCAACCCCACCATGACGGCCATTTATTACGGCACGGATGGCGCAGATCGCACCCTGACCAGCGTCGTCAAGGACGAAGCCGGCAGTGTACTGCGCACCAAAACCACGGTCATGCGCTATGACAATAACACCGACGACTGGTTGATGGGCATGGTGCGTTACAGCGAAGTGGACAGTGACACGGGCGATGGCAATCCGATTACCCGCATCTCTGAGTTTGATTATGTGGCAACGGGCGCCAACCCCACCGGTCGCAAGACCGAAGAGCGCATTATCAACCCGGACAACAGTGACGTGCTGCACCGCACCCGCTACGGCATTGATGCCAGCGGCGGTGTCGCGGTGGACAGCTACGGTCGCAATCTGGCAGTGACTGTCTCCGGCCCTGACTTTGAACCGCGCACCACCTCGGTGGTTTACGATGCCTCACAGCGCTATATCGCCAGCGAGATCAACGCCCTGTCGCAAGTGGTCTCGCATACCTACTATGAAGACAGTTCCGTTACCGCCGGGCTGCGCAAGGAAACCACGGACCCGAATGGTTTGCGGACTCGCTTCACCTACGATAGCTTCGGGCGGCCGCTGACCACCACGGCATTTTACGGCACCTCGAAACCGGTGCTCACCACCACCAGCTATCACGATTGCACCCAGACTTCAGACCGCTGCATCACCTACACCGGCGGCTTTGCCCGTTACTACGTCAAAACCGTGGGCGCCGACGGTAGCGAGACCCGCAGCTACTTCAATAAGCTGGGCAAGACCGTGCGCAAGGCCACCCGGGGCTTTGCTGAAAACACCGAACAGTGGGTGTTTGAAGACACCGTCTATGACCGGCGTGGCAACCCCCAGGTCGTATCAGAACCGTATTATGAAGGCTCAGGCACACCGCCCTGGAATTATGTTTACTATGATGATCTGGATCGGCCCTACCTGACTCAGAATGCCGAAGGCCGCTACGACTATGTGGTGTACAACGGCCTGATCGTCACTTCCATCCGCGACTACACCGGCAAAAACCAGATCAAAACCGAAGAGCGGGATTCCCTGGGTAACCTGATCAAGGCGACGGACAGCAACGGCAGCGAACTGCGCTACACCTACAATGCTCTGGGGCAAATGCGTAGCACTCAGCCTCCCGGGGTGACCGGCTTGCTGGTAGATCCCACGACGGTGACCTACGACGTGCTCGGTCGCAAAATCGCCATGAGCGATCCCGACAAGGGCGATTGGAGCTACACCTACAATGGCCTCGGTGAGCTGATTACCCAGACCAATGCCCGCGGCGAAGCCAGTTGCATGGCTTACGACAAATTAGGCCGCATGGTAAAACGCATTGACGGCTATGGTGGCAACATTGTCACTACCACCGGGCAGCCCAGTGAGGCCACTACCGGGTGCAGCGGCGACGCTGGCAATGCCAATACCGCGACCTGGGCCTTTGATACCGCATCGGGTGCCGGTACCGGGCGCCTGCATCAGGTCAGTGGCGCCAACGGCTACCAGAAGACCCTGACCTACAACACCTACGGCTCCACCACCCAGGTGGTGGAAACCATCAGTGGCAGCAGCTATACCACCCAGAGCAGCTATGACAGTTTGCACCGGCTGGATGTGGTGACCTATCCCGCCGTCAATTCCAGCCCCGGCAACCTTCTTCAGGTACGCAGCGACTACAACAACCGGGGCTATCTGGAATCCCTCATCAATGTGCAAAGCAGCGAGGTGTACTTCCGGGCAGAGACGATGGACGCCCGGGGCAATGTCACCGCCGAGACCTATGCCAACGGCCTGCGCACCCAGCGGGCCTACCAGCGGGAAACCGGCTACCTGCAGACGATTGCCACCGGCACCCTGCTGACCCCGCTCAGTCACCAGGACCTGGCCTTTGACTTCGACCTGATCGGCAATCTGGAAACCCGGGTCGATGCGGTGAAGGGCTTCAGCGAAACCTTTGACTACGACAATCAGAATCGCCTGACCTACACCTATGCCGACTTCGGCAATGGCGATGTACAGGAAACCGCCGTGGCCTATGATGCGCTGGGCAATATCATCAGTAAAACCGGTGTTGGCGTGTACCAGTACGGCAACCAGTGTACTGGCAATACCGCAGGCCCCCATGCAGTCTGCGCCATCAGTGCCCAGGACCAGAGCAGCAATACCATTGGCACTAAAAACGCCGTCTACAGTTACGATGCCAACGGCAATATGCTCAGTGGCGATGGCCGCAGCATCACCTGGAGCCTGTTCGACAAACCCACTCAAATCCAGCAGAACGGGAACGCCACGGTAATGAACTACGGCCCCGAGCGGCAACTGATCACCCGGCAAGACACCACCACAGCGGGCACCACCAGTACGGTCTTTGTCGGCGGCCTTTATGAAAAAGTCACCGACCAAAACGGCAATATCAAAGAGCGCCACTATGTGGGCAGCCACACCATTGTCACCTACCGCAACCGCACGGGCAGCAGCGCCGGTACCATCGAGACCCGCTACCTGCACAAGGACCATATCGGCAGTGTGGTACTGATCACCGATGAAAATGGCAATGAAATAGAGTCCTTCAGCTTCGACCCCTGGGGCAAACGCCGGGCGCCCAGTCTGGCCGATCTGGAGGCGGCCCTGGGTACCTGGAATAGCCTGGATGCCTTCCAGAAAGGTAACCTCACACTATCCGCCCTGGCTCTGGGCAGCGACATCACCAACAAGGGCTTTACCGGCCATGAGCAAATGGACGGGGTCAACCTGATCCACATGGGTGGTCGGGTGTATGATGCCGAAATTGGCCGCTTCCTGAGTGCAGACCCCTTCGTCCAGGACAGCACCAATCTGCAGGCCCTGAACCGCTATAGCTATGTGCAGAATAATCCCCTGAGCTATACCGATCCCAGTGGGTATTTCCTGAGTGGGTTAAAGAGCTTTGTCAGCAAGGCTTGGAAGGCAGTAAAAAATGCTCACAGCGCGGTGTTTGCCTTTGAGCGCAACCTGCGACGGAAAATACTGCGCAAAATTGGTGAGAGCCAGATCCTGTCCGTGGCCGTCAGTATTGGCTTGAACTTTGTGCCGGGCTGTCAGGGCTGGTGTACCATGGCCTTTAATGCGGCGATGGCCGACGCCAATGGCGGCACCATCGCCCAGATTCTCACGGGTGCGGCCATAGGCGCAGTGACCTCCGGGGTGCCGGGAGGCGGCGGCTTCTGGCAAGGAGGGCTGACGGGTCGGTTGGCCGGTGCGTTGGGAGGAAAAGCCTTGGCGAATGCGGGAGCCACTCTGTTTATGGGCGGGGCCTTGGCTAAGGCCCAGGGCGGGAAGTTCATTGATGGGGTTAAGGGAGCGGCAGCCGGATTGGCGGCGGGTGCATTGATCAACGCCGGGGTGGATGCGTATCGGAACTATCAAATGCGAAGAAGCGTCGTCTTTGGAGGTCGAGTTGGCATTGAGTTTGAATCTCCAGCGATGGATAACACGCTCGGTGCTGTGCCTGAACCAACAACAGCAGCCGATGCTGTAAATACGGCATTACCAGCTGGCACTGCCGAAATTGGCAATGTCCCTGAATCTGCATTTGGCGGTCCGATTCGTGACAGAGTGCCGTTATCGCTTGTCGCTTCGTCCTCTGTCAGCGGAGTGGAAAGTGGAGGGTTGGTAGCAAGTGCAAGAGATTTGATAAACAAAGGATTCGCTGTACGTGCCGAACAAATGTCCGCGGCAAATACGGCAGTCTCCGTGGCCAACAATCAAGTTGCGATGATGTGTGCGCCCTGTAGACCTGCGTCAGCACTTGTTTCCGTTTTTACATCTAGCGTGGATGTTAGTTTCTCTGGCTCGGCAACGGGCTCCTTTGCAGCAGTGGTAGCTGGCCAGGTCACTAATTTTGGGCTTGGTCGAATAATGCACCAAGTTCCCGCAGAGCAAATCGGTGCTACCGTCGAGCAAGGCGTGACATTGTATCAAATGGGGCGTTAGCAAATGTTCTCTGTCATTTTTTGGTTTTTTGTTTTAATGGGGGTATCTTGGGATTTTATCGTGAATAGAGGCAATGATATTGGGGGAAATTTACTACGTGCAGCAGTATTCGTCATGTTCTCTAGCTGGGTATATTCATTTGCTGCGAAAAAAAGAATGTATATTTCCGTGGCTACAATTGAATATAAGGATGAGGATGAGACCTTTAATAGAGTTGTGAGAATTGTCGGTTTCTTAGTTGGACTTATTGGAATGGGATGGTATCTATTGCGAGGATTCTTTTGACTAAAATACCTACGCCATCAGCCACCAGGATCTGGCCTTTGACTTCGACCTGATCGGCAATCTGGAAACCCGGGTCGATGCGGTGAAGGGCTTCAGCGAAACCTTTGACTACGACAATCAGGTAGTGTTCAGAATTCTGTGTCATTTCTTTATCCTACAGCAAAAAGGAATGACCGATGCCCAAACAAAAACCCACATTCGATATGGAAGCCGCCATCGCTGCTTTGCGTGACGGCCCCGAGCGGCAACTGCTCACCCGGCAGGACACCACCACAGCAGGCACCACCAGTACCGTCTTTGTCGGCGGCCTCTATGAAAAAGTTACCGCCCTTAGTATTTAGCCGACTATTGAACCCTCGGGCCTACCATTATTCGCCTCTCGCTCTTACCGAATTTCCAGAAGTTGCCTGCCCGGAATGCGCTCTACCATGATGATTGTAGGCTGTCGGCGCATTATTAACCAGTAACTCTGGCGACCTCTTCGATGCTGGTCAGTCCAGCGCAGACCTTCAGCCGCCCATCATGCTGGATGCTCTTACTGTTCTTCCGGGCTTCTTGCAGCAATGTGGATTCTGGCAGCCGATCATGAATCATCTGCTTCAATTCGTCGGTGATCGGAATAACTTCGTAAAGAGCAATTCTACCCTTGTAACCCTGTTGATGGCACTTGTCGCATCCAGTCTCGCTGGCAGAGTAAATGCGCTCCTGATTTTGCAGTGTCTCCCCCAGGAACGCGAATTCTGCGGTTGTCGGCTGATGAGGCCGCTTGCAGTGAGGGCACAGACGACGCACAAGCCGCTGGGCGACGACCGCGGTCAGGGTGGACGAAATTAGATAAGGTTCTACCCCCATATCGGTCAATCGCGTTATGGCCCCTACGGCGGTATTGGTGTGAAGGGTTGAAAGCACTAAATGCCCGGTCAAACTGGCTTGCACGGCGACTCGCAATGTTTCTTCGTCGCGTATTTCCCCCACCATGATCACATCTGGGTCTTGGCGAAGCATGGAGCGAAGCCCCTTGGCGAAGGTCATACCCGCCTTTATGTTTACCTGGGTTTGCCCGATATTGTCCAATTGATACTCGACGGGGTCTTCAATGGTGAGGATGTTTTTTGAGCCGTCGTTTATCGCGGAAAGGCCTGAATACAACGAGGTGCTTTTACCAGACCCAGTTGGCCCCGTTACCAGTACAATACCGTGGGGCTGCAGCAAAGCGCTTTTCAAACGGCGATAGTTGGCCTCCGACAAACCCAACTGGTCTAGTGCCATATGGCCAACCTTCTTATCCAGTATCCGCATAACGATACGTTCGCCATGCTGCGCCGGCATGGTAGAGACCCGCAGGTCAATCTCCCTGCCGCCGAGGCGGATACTAATGCGGCCATCTTGTGGGATGCGCTTTTCCGCAATATCCAATTTCGCCATGACCTTGGCGCGGGAAATCACCATGGGGGAAAGCCGCCGATCCAGGCGGGTAATTTCTCGTAGCACACCATCCACACGGAACTTGATGACCACTGAATTTTCTGTGGCTGAAATATGCACATCCGAGGCGTTCATCCGAATCGCTTCGGAGAGCAAGCCGCTTAATAACTTTATAATGGGCGCGTCGTTGTCCTGATCCAGGATGTCGTCAACATCGGGTATCAGTTCATCCAGTGTCAGTCCGTCGCTGTGGTTTCCCGTGGACGGTAGATTACCGAGCTCTTCGGCACTTTTCTCCTGATAAATTCGGACCAAGTGACTTTTGAAGTCCGCTTCATCAATCCGAATGAAACGCAGGCTTGGGTGAACGGATCGCTGAATCTCAGTAATAACCACGGGAGCAGGAAGCTTATAGTAGTAGATCCTCGCTTCGCATCGATCCTCCTTATCTATCAGTACCAACACCCCATGCTGATTGGCATAGCCATAGGGAATTGCAGCCACGCCGGTGAGGTCAACCATCTGATCCGCTCTCTTCAGATGTAAGCCGATTGGCTTCGCCCGCCTCTTTGGCCGTCGCGTCTTGCCTCCATTCGGGAAGCTCTGGGAACTCTGTGGATAAGATAAAGCGGTCTACCTTGTCGCGAAACTCAATTTGCCGCTGCCGCATTTTTTCATAGCGATCACGAGATACCGAGAGTCCACTACTGCGGTCTGGAAGTATGACCGGGTGGATAAACACCATCAGATTGCGTTTGACCACTGCATTACTGTTACTGCGAAATAGTCGACCGATCAGGGGAATATCGCCCAACACAGGGACTTTTGATTGGGTCTCAGATACCTCGTCCCGAATGAGCCCGCCCAACACCAGCACGTCGTCATTATCAATCAGTACGCGGGTGCCCAACTCCCGCTTGTTGGTGATGATGTCAGCCGTGCGGGCGTCGCTCTGGCCAATGCTCTCTACTTTTTGTTCAATATCGAGGGTGAGCGAGTTACTGCTGTTGATACGCGGCTTGATCTTCAATGTGATGCCAATGTCTTGGCGTTGAATAGTTTGAAACGGGTTGGCATCCCCTGCGCGCTGAATGGAACCCGTGACAAAGGGCACGTTGGAGCCTACCAGGATGTTGGCCTCTTCATTATCCAGTGCCACCACACTCGGGGTGGATAAGATATTCGCCTGGGAGTTTCCTTCCAGTGCTCGAACCAGGCCCCGCAGGCTGCCATTTCTGAAATAGCCCAGGGTAAGCCCGCTCCCGACTGAGGCAACGCCGTCTGTGACATCGATGCCGTCAGAAATAATGCTAGGGAACAGCGTTGTCGCGCCGTATACGGATTCCCCGTTATCTTCCAGGTTGGTTTGCCACTTGATACCGAGGTCTCGGGAGATGTCCTCGCTGACCTCGACAATGATCGCTTCGACCAACACCTGAGATCGCCGGGTATCCAACTCCGCAATGACGGCACGCATGGTTTCCATGACGCTCGGGGGCGCAGTGATGACCAGCGCGTTTAGCGGTTCATGGGCACTGATTTTGACATCGACATTGGCGATGCGCTGGTCTTTCTCGCCCCGCTGAATACTGCCGCTGACGGTATTGAGGATAGGGACGACTTTTGCCGCCTCGGCGTATTGAAGTTTTATGACAGAAGTATTGCCCGTCCCAATAACGGGTTTGTCCATATTGCGGATTAAATCGCGGATCTGGCTTTTGGTGATTGCATCGCCAGTGACCAGAATGCTGTTGGTTCGGTTATCAACCGTGAGCTTAAAGTTCGAGCTGCCGACATTGCTTTGGGTCCGCCCTGAAAACAATTGCTGAATGGTGCTGGCCACTTCCTGCGCGTTGGCGTAAACCAGCTCGATCATATCCACCTCGACTTCACCGGCGAGATCGATTTTGTTAATAATGCGTTCCAGCTGCTGCACCTTGGTCGCCCGATCGGCAATAATGAGTGCATTCGTGGGCGGATACGCGGCCAGATAGGCAAACTTCGAGGCTATCGGTTTCAGTAGGCTAACCACCTCCTGGGCAGCGACATTTTCAACGGCCAGGATTTTCACGACAATATTCTCAGCCTGTACTTTGGTATCGTCGCTGAGTAGTGGGATTTCGTTTTCTGCTGCTTGATTGGCAGGGAGTACTTTGAGCGCGCCTTCGCTGGTTACAACGCTATACCCGCTCACTTGAAGTGTTGCTAAAAAGACCTGGTAAGCTTCTTCTTTGCTGATTTCCTGACCTGAAATGACCGTGACGTTGCCAGTGACCTGCGGATGAATGATGATTGTCTTATGGGATAGCTCGGCGAACCAGCGTACAAAGTCCTGAATATCTACCGCTTCCAGCTGCATGGCGATACGTTCCTCCTCAGCCCGCAGCGGAGAAAATGGTAGGCATATCAAGAGAAAGGCAATGAACAAAGAGCGCGAAAGCGGCGTGTGAACGTTGGTCAAAATTGAGGCCCACAGTACAGAATGCATGCGTTATTGTTCTCTGGAGGGTTAGGGTTAGGGTTTGCCTTTAAGCATCGCGCGGATACCCGCCAGCCGGTCATCATGTGCCATGGGCTGTTGGCTTTGAATGTCATGCTCATCACGAGTATCAGGTTTAGATCGGGTATCCATAAGTGCAGCCATGGTTGTCTCTTCTAGCCTCAATATTGGCAAGGGGTTGGCTGACGTCTTGTGAGCATTGTTCTTTCTGGCAGTATTTAGCTCGGGCTTAACAAGGGCAGTCCATATAGAGGGCTTTTCAAACACGAGCTTTTCGAATCCTTCTGCGGATTTAAGCATCACGCCCTGTGCTGAGACGGACATAAGTGCCAAGCCGGATAACACTTCTTCACCCACATAAAAGTAGCGGGCTTCCGCCCCGTTAACGCTGATCAGCGCGGTAGCCCGTGGCGCTGAAGAGTTAGCGAAGACCCCCGCCAACTTTACGTCGCGTGTGGTTTCTGGCGTCGCTTCAATTTCTGGCAGGCTCTCTGGTGCCGGCTTCCGTCCCATTAGGGACGTCCTTTCTAACAAGGAGGCTGACAACGCCGGAATCGAGTTGTACTGGGATCTGCCAGGCCGACCGATGCCGGAAGGAAGCTGAAAATCAGCAGTGACCGCCTTCTGATCAAAGTAGTTGATGTGTGCCCGAAGCGAGAAAGCCATCAGGACGGCCAAAAGTATACCGGCAGGCACTAGCCAAACCAGAAGGCGGTGACGAGGAAGGCGTTTATTGTTTGAGAGAAGAGGGCCCACTACACACTATCCTTATGTTCCTTCGCATTGTGCCATTCCTTGCTCCGTTAGACCGTGTCTTGCTAAAGGCGCCGCTATGCTTGGATAATTGCTAAAAATCATTGTAGTGTGTCGTTTGACGAGCGTCAAAGTTGGCGATTTCGGGGAGGCGCCCTCTATTTGTAAGGCAGCAGATATGGATTTCGCTCATATTGATGGACTCAGCGCCGACAATGGCGTGTTAGGCGATCTGGCGCAATGAACAAGCGCATCTTTGTGGCTGTTCCCGACGAGGCCTGGTTTGATTCAGCGGAAGGAACGGTAGAGGTCTTTCAATTCCGTGCTGATAGCTTGCAGTTTGAACGCCATTTCAAGCTTTTCTCGGGCAGCCTCTTCGAACCGCAGGGTGACCCCCTGGATGGCAAAACGGACATAGTCATTTGGCTTGTGCCGTCATCGCGGGTTAGCTCGCACACCGTTGACTCTCCCCCTGGTTTCGCCGCCAAACATCAACGGGCCCTACCGTTTTTGGTAGAAGATGTTCTTCTCCAAGACTTGGAGTCGCAGCATCTAGCCTACCTGCCGGCAAGCAACGGGCAGCTGTCGGTTCATATCACGGATAGATCATTAATAGAACGGCTCGTTAGCGGCGCGGCCCGCATGGGGTTGCCGCCCCAAAAAGTGCTTGCCGATACGAGTATCCTACAGGGCAGTGCTGAGCAGGCAGAGCTTCTCGAAACGGAATTATACAGTCGTTACCAATTTGGTGCGCACCAATTATGCCTGCCAATTTCTTCCTGTACGATACTGAACGATGTGGTGCGTGAATCTGTGCCTGGTTTTCTACGTCATATCGTAATAGGAAAAAATGCCGGGCAGTCCAAGATCACGCTTGAGATTCCCACCGAGAGCTATCATAGCGAAGTTCGGAGTGACACCTCGGAAAGCCGGTATTTGGCGGAATGCGCGGTGCGTAACCACGCTCAGACGATCAACTTACTGCAGGGCGATTTTAAGCCAAAGAGCAAAAACCGATCAAAATCAATGGCTGCACTGGGGCTGGTCGGGGCCAGCCTATTATTATTGGTTGGAACGACCTATTTAAGTGTATTTTCTTACCAGCTTGATATGCGGACAGACACCCTTAAGGGGACATTATTGCAGAGGGTGAGAGAGTTTGTTCCTGTCGCCCGCAGCAACCAGAATATACGCCGTCTTATTGAAAAGGAGTTGCTGAGAAGCCAGATTAAATCAGATGATGCCTATAGTTTTTCGGCGGCGCTTGAACAGCTTTTATTCGCGTGGCAGCGGCAGCGCAATTTCGATTCAGCGATACTGCAAAGCCTGCGCTACACACAGAAGGATCAGGAACTGGTTGTCGACATTAATGGAATCGACATTGCTGACGTTGAATCATTTCAAAATCTGTTGCGCGATAAAGGTTTGGCGTCGCAAGTTTTGTCAGCCACGTCGGCAAAAAATGGCAGCGAAGGCATCACATTGCGTCTTCGCATCGACTTACTAGACCAAAAGATTTCAGCGCACGGTGTGGAGTAAAAGTGTGGTAATAACACCAGAGGTACAACGGGTTCTGATTCGCCACAAAGAAGACGTGCTGCTTTTGGCATCCGCGGCTCTATTTCTAGGCGGCCTTTACCTTGCAGTTTCCAGCTATTCCCAATACGGGAAATCTGTTTTAGAGCATCAATCGGTTCGCGAGGATATGGCCTGGGTAGACCAGGCACGCCCGTACTTATTAAAACAGACAAAACCGAGAGAAGTAGTAGAAAAAGGTGAGTCGATTTTGTCTACGCTCAACCGGGAAGCGAAACATTATAAGATTTCCGTTGAGAGAGCAGACTTTCAAGTTGATGCCCTGATAGTGTCACTGCAAGAGGCCCCTTTTGTTAACACAGTATTGCTGCTAAATACGCTCGAAAGGGCGCATGGAGTGAAATACGAATTTGTCGCCATAAAAAGTTTGGGGGACGGCAAATCCCGAACCCGCTTTGCAATTGCGCAGTGATCTTCTCGTCGGCTCAGGCACTACGGCGCTTTACTTGCCTCACCATGAATGGCGGCCAAACAAAACCACACCAACTATAGACCGTCAAGGCGATGGCGGTCACAAACAGCGATAAGAGTTTAATTGTGCTCGCATCGGTATCACTGGGCAGTACTGCCAGAGCCAGCCCGCAAGCCAGCCCAAATAAACCCAGGCAAACAATGTAAAATGTCCCGGTTGCAGCAAGAAGCCAGCTTCCATGTATGTGAAGCGTATGGCCGTCCCAGCGAAAGCAGTCAAAGCGGTTCAGGCGTCGTACTTCGGAATCTGATAAGTCATAGAGATCAATAACCTCAAGCAAGGCCTGTCTACCACGTTTTCCCAGTGCGAAGCCAAACCGCTTTTTAAAATACGCTTCGTCGACTAGAGCCTGGTGATCAGACTCGGCCAATTCAGGAAGGTGATTGACAGGGTGGGAATGTGTTTGTGCATCGGGCATCGCCTCAATCTGCTTGCGCAAATGGCGCATCACCTCGCTATCGACGCGAGCTTTGATGGTGTCGTTCTCTGCCAGTCTCTCGTTGATCGAAACCACATTGCTATCTTTAACGTTGCACTCGGTCATATCACTTCCTTAAAAATGGCTGACAGAAAAGCTGTTTGGCTATCCACGGCTGCACCGCACGCGTAAAAGCGGTAGGTTTCAGCGACCAATCGAAAATAACTCTCCTGGTCGATTTTCTTCTTACTTTCTTCCAGTGCGCGACTCACCATGGACTGGGCGCGCTGGAGGAGCTCCACATCAATGTCTTCAGCGATTGCGAGCATTCGGGGCGATTTCCCTGGCCCATCCATTACCCAAACGGGATCAATACTGTGTACTCGCGCAAGGGTAATCAGCACTTCTGCAGGAATTTTGCGTTCGCCCTGCTCATAGTTTTGCAGTGCTCTCAGGGAAATACATAAGGACTCTGCAAAAGCCTTTTGCGTCTGCCCCAATAATTGGCGAACACTTAGCAATCGCCGCGCGATAACCTTGTTGTCTTCGGCGCTTGTCATATCTCTCGTTTGTGCATATATTTGTGCGCAACTGTAAAGTCTTTAACGGAAGATAGCATGATGAGTGAGGCGGTGGAAGACGCCAGCGCCAGGCGAGAATTCATCAAGTACGCCTTGCGACTACAAGGCTCGTCCATGGCAGCCGTTAGCCGGGAACTGGGCGTTACCCAATCCTATGTGTCCCAAGTCTGCGATGGAAGCCGATCTTCACCCCGCATTCGCTCGGCAATTGCACAAAAGTTAAATCAACGCCCGGAAGAACTGTGGCCAAGGGAGGGATGTAAAAATGGGTAGTTAATTCAAAAACGCTACCGGAGATACACAAAAGCCCAGGCTGTAGGAGGCCTGGGCTTTTGAAGAGTGTCGATGTCTGCGCCAATCAACATCGTCATTCTGGTATGAATCCGGCTTTAGGTCAAGGTCGGTTGCGGGGAATTTCCCGCAACCGCGGTGAGGTTTTGCCAGGAGAAAGACGATGCCCCCACAAATGGCGACGAGGGATATATGCCGACTCTGCCTCGACGAGAGGCTTTCAAACCGCGAAATCGGTCGGGTTGCGGGAGTCAGTCCGACAACGGTCAACAAGTACCGTAATCTATTAAAAATCAACAAGATTTCCCTTCAACAACTCACTCAATCGAGTGATGCCGAGTTGGAGGTAGTGTGTCAGACCAGCCGTAAAGGGCTGCATACTCATTTTGTTGAGCCAGACTGGGAACAGGTTCAGCAGAGTTGGAGGCAAGACGGTGTCACCGTTTCCTTGTTGTATGCAGAGTATCTGGAGCAATTAGACTCCGGCGACGAAAGCTCCCGTGACGCGATGTCGGAATCTACCTTTGGCCGACGTCTCCGCGATTATATTCGCCGCCAAGGTCTTTCCATGCGGCAAAACCATCCTCCGGGCAAGGCGATGTATGTCGACTTTTCTGGCAAGCGCCCAGAGATCACACACCCCACTACTGGCGAAAAAACGCCGGTCGAGCTTTTTGTTGCGGTACTCGGGAGCAGCAAGCTCCTGGCTGTCACTGCGGTGGCAACCCAGCAAAAAGCGGACTGGATAGAGGCCAATATCCGGGCGCTTGAGTATTTTGGCGGGGTGCCGGCTATGGTTGTCCCCGACAATCTCAAATCTGCCGTCGTAAAACCCGGTGGTAAGGGGCGAGCACCGATTATCAATCGCAGCTACATGGACTTTGCGGAGCATTACGGCATAGTGATTGTGCCTGCCCGGCCCAAAAAACCACAGGATAAATCCCATGCCGAGCTTGCAGTAAAAATTGCCAAGACTTGGATTCTCGCCAAATTACGAGGTCGCATATTCTTTAGCCTGGCTGACTTGAATCAGGCTATTGCGCCACTGGTTGAGCGTATTAACGAGAAGCCAACGCGTGGCCTACAAGGCCGATCTCGCCGGGAATGGTTTGACGAGATTGAAAAGCCGACCCTGGCGCCGCTGCCAAACACACGCCATGAGTATACGGATTGGCGAATGGGCCAGCGTGTTCCGAAAGATTACCACATCCCCTTCAACAAGGATTTTTACTCTGTGCCTCACTATATGGTGGGCAAAACTGTTCACTACAGCGTCAGCCGTACCTGTATCAAAATCTATGGCGAGCACTCCAGCAGTCCGGTAGCGGTTCACCGACTTGGTAATGGGCAAGGTCAAACCGTGACCAATAAGGAACATCTTCACGACCGGCACCGGCACTATGCGTCGGAGAATGTGGAGGATCTGCTGGAATGGGGGCGCGCTGCCGGTGAGCAGGTTGAGACCTTGTTCATTGCCATTCTGGAAAATAAACGTATCTCACCCATATTAGCGATACGGCAATTATCGAAGGCTCAGCGCCTCTCCAAGTCTTACGGTCTTCCTCGTCTGATGGAGGCGTGCCTAATCGCTAATTCGGTGGGCGTCCAACATATCGACTCTGTTGAAAATATTCTGAAGAACGAAATCGATCTCCGCCGCAAGCGCGAGGAGAAGGACATCGTTAGCAAAATAGTTCCCCATACCAATGTTCGTGGCCCAGACGCCTATAAAGGAGACAATAATGGAAAATAGTCAGTTGATACTCTCTCTACGAGCGCTCCGCTTGGGTGGAATGGCAGATGCGCTGGAGCAGCAGTTTTCTAACCCTACCTGGTTGGAGGTGCCGTTTGAAGAGCGCCTTGAAGCCATGATGGAAAACGAGGAAAGCCTGAGAAAGAACCGGAAGATATACCGCATTCTTAAGAGCAGTAATCTGCGGTATCACGCGGCACCGGAAGAGATTACCTATACGCCGGCGCGAAATCTTGATAAAGCGCTGGTACGAAGTCTGTTGACCTGTCAGTGGGTTGAGTCCGGAACCGCGAATCTCCTGATAACCGGCGCAACCGGTACGGGTAAGACCTGGCTCGCCTGTGCCTTTGGTATGGCGGCGGCGCGAAAGCAGCTCTCAGTGGGCTACCGCCGGGTAGGCTTGTTACTGGAAGAGCTTGAGGCCGCCCACCATGATGGCGAGCGGCGAAAAAAGCAGGATCAACTTCGCAAGTACGATCTGTTAGTTCTGGACGATCTGGGGCTAGAGCGCTTGAGCCACAACGCGGTCATCGATCTGCTCAACGTCATCGATGACCGGGTTGGACGCAAAAGTACCGTCATCTCAGCCCAAATGCCGACGGCTAAATGGCATGAATACTTGGGTGGTGGCGCCGAAGCAGACGCGATCATGGATCGCCTGATCCACACGAGCCAAACGCTGGAGCTCAAAGGGCCGTCACTGCGCGCCAAGCGGTAGTTGTCGATTATATGGGCACTGTCCAGTCACCTGCGACAGTGTCCACGTAGGTGATTAAAGTGTCCAAACGACTGACGGAGGTGTCCAGTTTTATGAAAATGCCGCTCAACCGGATGGCAAAATGCTTCAAGGTGGCCGGTTGTAACCGCGCAGGACATTAAAGACAGAATAATTGAGCGATTCTCGGCGTGGCCGGAAGTGACCAGTACGGTGACTTGAGTGTCCAGTGAAATTGACTATCGCTGACCAGTTTACTGAAAGCGGTGATCAGTTCTGTGACTGTTTCCAAAAGCGGCCATCTCACTCTGGCGACTTTCGATATCGCTCTTCGTCCAACTACCAAACTTCGCAATTGTATTTGTGAAATGGAAATCGGACTTTGCATACGCCTTCTGCTTTTCAACAAAAGATCCATTGCCGATTGTACTGTTGGGCTTAGCAGCCATGATTGCCATATTCCCGAGCCGTTTGTGATATGAACGCCATTCCTCCTCACTAAACTCCTTTCCCCATCCCGCGGTCGGTGTCACAGGTAGGACGTGCTCCAAATTGACGTTCGACGGGTCTGCATCCGGCGTGTTTTCTATACCTTTGCCCGAATTCGCGATTTCAAGCTCACGCAGGTAGTACCTAGCGATCTTCTGTTTGGAGATTAATGCGATTCGGAAAGCCGCCTCAAATGCACTATCGCCAGGAACAGACTTCATGGCCTGAACAACCTCAGCCGGACTTTTGATTTTGCCTTCAGAGATAGCCTTCGCTGTCTCGGAATAGAGTACTTCAAGCGTCCCGCCACCCACCCCGCCAACAAGCTGATACCTGACTGCCACGGAGACAAGCTTATTAAATGTCTCTGCTGCATACTTCGGCTTAAAATTATTTAATACCGCTAGCAAAAGCGGTCTGATTTGGGTCATGCCAAGAAGGTTAAAGGTCGAAGCAGATTTCCGAATCCCCTGTGGGAATGTAGACCAATAATCATGGTCGGTATTAATTAGTGCCGAATATGTGCGGACACTGTCGGCAAGTTCTGTCGAAAATTTCAACGCACCCCGTTTGCTGGTGATCTTTTTCTTTAGCATGGAGAAAAGCTCTTTCTCACGAATCAAGCCATACCGAGCCATCGAGAAGTGTCTTATGTACGAAACGATCAACGGATCATCGGAGGCACTCTCCAAAACAGAAACCATTGAAAGCCAACGGTTCTTTGTTTCTTCGATTTTCTCGCCTGAACGATGAAATAAATAATTTTTGACCAGATCAGAAATGGCCAGCTCTAGCCCTCGATCATTTAGAGTCTCAAAAATAATGAACGCGTTGCTATCATCAGGAGCCACAACCACGATGACTTTTAGACTCTTTTCGATGTAATCCAGCCACGTATGCAGCTCTTCTTCGGAGTCCTTGGATTTTGTACACAGTTCATCAAGGTATTTGAAACAATGAGTGGCAGCTGCCACAAGCCTCTTATGTGAAGGTCTTCTCAGCTTCTTGGACTTGGTTTGATCGAAATCTTCGATAAGGTCCTGGAAAACTTCGTTGTCAATTTCGTTGAGAATGAGTTTTGGTTCACGTTCCTTTGTGCGACGATCTGTACTCGCTAGGAAGTCACTCTTAACGGAAACAACGACTTCATGATCATCTTCTCGCTTAAAGATCTCTTTTATGGCGAGAATTATCAGACTAATCGTTGTCAGCCGTTGCTGGCCATCAACCACTTCAAATCTATTGCTGTCGGCCGAAGTGACCACGATAGAGCCAAGAAAATATTCCTTCTCTTTGTTAGCGATGGCTTCTGAAATGTCATTGAGCAGAGCATCTATATGCTCAACCTCCCAAGCGTAGCTTCGCTGATACGCCGGAACTTTGAAGCGGCGGCTCTTGAGCACAGTGCCTACGCCTTCAAGATGAATAGTGAGCTGCTGAATTTGGCTCATTGCCGTCCCCTTGGTATTTATTTTGAATCTCGCACGAAAAAGCTAACAGTAAATTCAAATGCGCTGCGCTTTATAACTCGTGTACATAGCGAGTTTTAGTTTTGAGGTGATTGAGCAGGATAATTCTATTTGGATCAGGGTGATACTAGCCTGAAATGATTTTCTCACTTGTGTGCATCCTGCATTTGATGTGGAATCCCTTGGCTCTGATCATAATCACTTTTAAATATAAATCAATTACTTAAGTGAATCATATCGGGATTAGTGAGCGCAATGCTGCTGAATACGAGCTTGACTGGACATCCCAAAGTACTCAGCACTATTCAGCGACTGACCGCTATTGTGACGCTAGAGCCAAACACTCCCAGTAACTAAGAGGCATTTCCCGACCTGGTAATAAGCGGACGGTCAAAAATACGTAATCCGACGAAGGCCGTAGGCTTTTATGCAGCTTCAACGCCCATAGTTATTGAGCGTTTGTGTTGCTATAGAGGCGATCATCGCACCTCTAATTAGGTGGCCAAATTCACTATGCCACTACATTGACAACGAGAGGCGATTGAAAACCGAGCGCCCTATAAAATACTCTCGTTAAATCTCAGTGTTAGTTATTAGGCCCGCCAATTGGCAGTGCTTGCTCTATGTGGCTAACATAAACCCAGCCGGAGATATCTGGGCCAATTCTTCCAGCCGTACGAATAATGCCAGTGACATCATCAACTTGAGAATCCTCACAGACTAGTGAGATTCGAACCTCAGAAATAACAACACCAGCATCTGTTGAATACGATTGTT
>JBFKDP010000010.1:0-30681 GCA_041619575.1 Litorivivens sp. | reverse complement strand
TTGGGCTTGTCAATGTCAGTGGTACGGGGTTTTCCGAACACTTGATTTTCTACGATGGTGCTGCCGCGTATCTGCATATACCCATTGGACATGTAGAGTCCACCACCACGCCAGTAGCCTAAATCCAGCAAACCCACCAGAAAGGGCGGCAGTTGAGGCGGCTCCGCCAGATTTCTGGCGATGGTGCTGTTTTCGATATGCAACCTACTCGCACGACCAATACCGCCACCATCGGAAAAGACGCCAGCGCCGTAGGCAAAAATACCGCGTATCCGGTTTTCGCTGACGGTTGATCGGTTGATGCGCGAGACAATTTCTCCGGTATCGCGACCACCGACGGAAAATACGCCCCCACCGGCAGCGCCAGCGCCACTCACGGTGTTACCGCTAACAACACAGTTTTCCATGAACACCGTGTCGGCATAGACCCCGCCACCATAGGCACCGCCGTCTCGGGAGGAATCTGCGTCATCGCCCACGGCATGGTTATTGTAAATACTGCAGTCACTCAGAACCGCAACCCCCCACACCGCTATTCCGGCGCCACGCGCCAGTGTGGAGGTCTGATCGTCATCCTCGTGTTGCCCCACATCTTCCGACGGAGCAAACACACTGCTGCCACCAGTAATGGCTACATTGCTCAGTACCAAGTCGCCGTCAACGGCCAGTACCCGCGCATCATCAATGCCGGCCCACGCAATGGTAATTCCATTGGTAAGATTCGACGCATCAATTACGACGTTTTTGCGTGCAAATAATGCCGAACGGCCATAATCCCGGTCAAAATAGCCAATGAGGAAGGAAATATTGTTTGCCGTATCAAAACCCATTACTTCGCCGGTTAGCACGGTGTGCTCTTCGCCAACGAGAGTTAGATTGATGGTTTCACCATCTAGACTCGGATCAAAAGAGATCCGCTGCCCAGTGGCTGATGATGCGATGGCCGAGCGGAGCGTAATGGTGCCCGCAGCCGGCGAGTTGGTATCCAGTAGACTATTGACGACAATGACCGGCAGTGGAGAATCCCCACCTCCATTGCCGCCGTTGCAAGCGGTCAGTAATAACACCAGTAAGAATAGAGCACTCGTAGCCATGTGACGAGAAGGCTGACTCATTCTTATTGAGAACATCACACAACCTCCGTGCCCCGTTAATAAAGTACTCATAAGTTAACAATAGTCCTTCAAGAGGCGTGCTTCCATGATTCAATTCAAGAATTAACAGCGTTGGCATTCAAAAGCGTGCGCGCTTTTTTCCACACTGGGCTTTATGAGTAACAGTGAAACTATTCGATGATTTGCTTCAACCCAATGAACTCAGCTACTCTTCAGCACTGTTTTTATATGCCCGAGACACTATCCATGCCCTACCTGCCCTGCGTCGAAATCGAACCCAAGAAACCGGCCACCGCTTCTGTGATCTGGCTACATGGTTTAGGCGCCGACGGTCACGACTTCGAACCCATCGTTCCCGAATTGCGACTTCCGCCTGAACTGGCGGTGCGCTTTATCTTCCCGCATGCCCCATCCATCCCCGTCACCATCAACGGCGGCATGGTCATGCCAGCCTGGTTTGATATTCGCGGTATGGATCTCGACAACGCGGTCGACGCAAACGATATACAGCAATCGGCTGAAGCAACACGGGCATTGATCCAACGGGAAGTAGAGCGTGGCATTCCCTGCGAACGCATTGTGCTGGCCGGTTTTTCGCAAGGCGGCGCCGTGGCACTGCATACGGCCTTGAGCCACCCGGAAAAACTTGCCGGCCTGATGGTGCTGTCCAGTTTCTTCGCCGCTCAGAATGCGCTAATGCCGCATCCGGCAAACCGCGATATCCCGATTCATGTATTCCACGGCACCGATGATCCCATGGCCCCGGAAATGCTGGGACAGCAAACTATCGCCGCTCTCAATGCCATGGGCTACGCAACCGCCTACAAAACCTATCCCATGGCGCACGCGGTATGCCCGGCAGAAATTGCCGATATTTCACACTGGCTGCAGGGGATTTTGGGTACCTGACATCGTGCGGCAGCAGCCTGCGGCAAAGGGCCGGGCTTAACAGAAGAGAAAGCAGAAAGTTCGCTAGAATCTGACCCGCATTGCCTGCGGCCCCCGCAGTATTGTGCCGCGCGGCCGCGCCGCATCGCGATCCAGCAATTGCAGGTTGGGCAGGCGCTCCGCCAAAACATCCAGCGCCAGCCTCAGCTCCTGCCTCGCCAGATGCATACCGGGACACGCACGTGGGCCCGGCCCGAAGGTCATCAGCTTTTCCGTTTTGCGCGCGATATCATACCGATCCGGCTCCGGGAATAGCTCAGGATCACGGTTGGCCGCATCAATACCAAACAGAACCAGGCTACTGGCAGGGATAGTGTGGCCAAAAAATTCAATGTCCCGTTCGCAGGACAGACGGGCAATAATGCCCGCCGGCGGTTCCCAGCGCAGCAGCTCCTCAATAGCGCCATTGCGTAAATCAGCATCGTCACGGACTTGTTGCCAGGCATCGCCCTGCGTTAGCAAAGCGTAGATCAAATTACCCAGCGCCAGATAGGTAGTATCTGCACCAGTAGGAAATAGCAGCCGGATATGCGAAATAATTTCTTCGTCGCTCAGCGAGCGACCCTCAACCTCGGCCTGAACCAGTTCGGTCAGAACGTCATTCCGGGGCTCGTGCCGCCGCGCCTGAATCAGAGGCTGCAGATAGGCCGCGATTTCGTGTGCTGCGCCAAGCGCTTCGTCAGCATCGTGAATAAAGTTCAGCAGTGACAACGCCCAGCGTTTAAAGTCGTCTTCCTGGGTAATCGGCAAACCCAACATGCGACTGATCATTATCAAGGGGAAGGCTCGCGTAAGCTGAGTCACCAGATCAGCCTCGCCCTGCTGCGCAAACGGGTCGATCAACTCATGCAGTATTCGGCGGTATTCTGCATCGCCATAACCGACCACAGCGCGCGATCGAAAGGCGGGCGTAGCCAACTTGCGGTAGATCCGGTGCTCGCGGGTCGGCATGGAAATAAAGGTGCGTCCCATCACCGGCTCACTGGACAATTGATACCAGGCATCGGCTGGAAACTTCTCTCCATCGCGGAATGCTGCTTCCACTGCCTTGTAGGAAGTCAGGTAATAAGCAGGCTGGCCAAGAAAGCGAACTGTTTTCACCGGTGTTTCAGCACGAAATTGCGCCAGCAGGCTATGGAACTCTGCTCCCGGTAGCGCTGCCGTGGCAAAATCCACCTCCGAGTCACCCGATACCACCATATTCATTGCATCTGCCATTTGACACTCTCAGCCGGTGCGACCGGAAAATTTAGTTGCTTTAACCCCCACAATGATTCCAGGGCCCCCAGCGATCAAGTCATGACACACAAATTTAGCGGCGTAGTTTAATTTGCTGCATTGCGCGATTTAGCGCCCCATAAAACCACCAGAACAGGAAAGACTCTGAACTGTCGTCTAATTGACACTCACCCCGACGCCGATTTGTTATCATCGCCAACACTTAGGTGCGAGCTTTTAATCCATGAGCTATGCGCTTTGGCTATAACCAAGAGTCTGACCCATGCGACTGATCAAAACTGTACTGCTGTTAACAATGGCGGCCCTTGTTCTCGGCCTGTTTCTCGCCAGTCGTCCGTTGACACCCGTTGGCCCAGTGCTGGCGAAGAATACGCCGCTGGACCCTACCACGACTGAATTGCACAGCGCTGTCGTGGTTGGCAGCAACTGGGACGGTACCGCCGAGGTCTTCGACCCTGAAACCTTCGAAGTACTGGCGCGCTACAATCTGGTGCCGGACATTGAAGAACGTTTCTCTGAAATCAACGACAGTTTCTACCGTCGCATTGCCGCTCGCTTTATCCGCACTGTTATCGGCGAAGGCAACGACCAACTGGTTGACGACCTCTTTCCCTCGAAAGATGGCCGTTACCTGTTTGTGTCGCGCCCCAGCTTCGCCGACGCCATAGCGCTCGATGTGGTAACGGGAAAAATTGCCTGGCGCACCAAGGTTAAAGGCGTTCGCTCGGATCATGCGGCCCTCTCTCCTGACGGCAAGATCTTTCTGATTTCTGCCTCTACCGGTGGTGTTGTGCACGCCATAAATACAGCGACAGGCGAAATCGTTGATAATTTTTACCCAGGCGATCAACCCCACGAAAGCAACTACTCGAAAGACGGCCAGCGTATTTACCACGCATCTATTGGGCGCGTGTTTGTCCCCACCACCGCCGACTGGCTGGATGGACTTAAGGGCGAACGTCGCTTTGTGATTGCCGATGCCAACACCTACGAAGTGCTCAAGACCGTGGATATGCGTGAGAAACTCGAGGAATACGGTTTAGATTGGGTAGACTCCGCGGTGCGCCCCATGGCGGTCATGCCCGACGAAAGCTACGCCTACCTGCAAATTTCCTTCTTCCACGGCTTTTTTGAATACGATCTGAAAGAACACCGCATCACCCGCCATCTCGATTTACCGGTGCCGGATCAGATTCAGCAAATGCCTCTGCGACAGTATCAGCTAAATTCTGCTCATCACGGTCTGGCCCTGAATCACGCCGGCACAAAGCTTTGCGTTGCAGCCACCATGTCCGGCTATGCGGCCATCGTTGATCGCGAGAGTTTCGACTACACGATAGTCACGCTTTCAGAAGAACCACTGGGTTCCAAGCCCTACTGGTCAACCGAGAGTGAAGATGGCAAGCATTGCTATGTATCAAGTAGTGAGCAGGACAGTGTTGTGGTAATTGACTTTGAAACGGGAGAAAAAGTAGCCACGGTCGCCGTCGGCAATCACCCGCAACGGATACGCACGGGCAAACTTCTACTACCCCAGGGTTAAGCGACGCCAATAGCGGCTGTTGTCTGTCAGAACAGGCTCTCAGTACAGCCGCTCTACCATATCCAGCAAGAGCTCCGTGGATCGGGACATGGAGCCAATACCACTCCCGTATTGAAACAGCGCCATGCCCATTGAGCCGCCAATGAAGGTCAACAGCAGGTCATCGGCCTGATAGCCCTCAGGCAGCTCGCCACTGGCTGCCGCTTGTTGAAACAGCGCTTTAAGCACCTCGTTGAACTGGTTCTGCCCCTCAACCAGCAGATCAGATAATTCCGGATGGCGTTTCAGCTCGATAGGAATTGTCGCCAAAATGGCGGTAGCATCGCCGGGCTCCTCGTGGAGCTCTGCTGCAGCCGTTAAAATTTTGCGCAGCTTATCCTTGAACGAGCCATCCTCCCCCAGCGCCTGCTGATACACGGTGGATAGCTTGCCGACCAGATCTTCCACAACCGCCGCATAGAGTGCTGGCTTTGATGGGAAATAAGGGTAGATAGCCGCCCGGGTGATCCCCGCATTGTGCGCAACGTCCTTGAGCGTGGTACTGCCGTAGCCCTTTTCAACCAGGCACCGTTTGGTCGCCTGAATAATCAACGTCCGGGTTTGACTGCTGTCGCGCCCCTTGGGGCGACCGATTGGCTTGCTGCTAGGAGACTTCACTGGGCTTGGGCCCCTTCCTCACTCACCTGACAATGCAGGCATGGTAACAACAATAAAGCTTTCAGATAAGTAACTTGCGGGTTAATTAATAATGTCACTATAATTCAGCCAGCATTTCCACCACCCTACGTTCGAGCGAGGCACAGCGATATGGCACAGACAGGCTCCCAATGGCCCATCCTTGAGGAACACGATACGGATTCCATCTGCGAAAAAGTGAGCGATGCCCTTTACCGTATCGATGGTCAGGATGTGACCCTTCCAGTAAAGGTGCGTAAGGCGGCTAATTCCTTCGCTTCTTTTCTGGTGAATGCCAAGGCCGCCCAGGCCTGGATTGCACCGAGCGGTCTCGAGGTAATTGAAATTCTGCCGGGCAAGGCCATCATGCAGCTGGTCGGCGTCGACTATCAGGAGAACGATCTGGGCGATTACAATGAAGCCGGTATCAGCTTTTATGTGCGAGAACCCGGTACCAAAAAAGGCCTGCCGTTTTTTGGCGCACTGCGCTCGCTGATGAAAGGTGAGGCAACCAGCTACATTCACCGCCTACCCGTTGACCAGCCCTTTACCATGCATGCCGGCCGCTATATCTGGGGCTATCCCAAGTGGATGTCGGATATCGACATAGAACATAACGATGAATACTTTTCGACTCGCTGGAGTGATCAGGGCAAGCTCGTTTTCAGCTTTCGCGCAAAGGCTGGCGGCAAAGCCGAGATGAAAAACCAGCAGCAGCCCTCCTTTGGATTTCGGAACGGCACGCTCTACAAGACCGTCGGTGTCGCCAATGGCAGTGGCGTAAAATTTGCGCTCGGCGGCGAAGCCCCAACGCTTGGCGACCACCCCATTGCCGACGAGTTGCGCAAGTTGGGGCTACCGAAAAAGCCACTCTTTAGCGGCTCGGTGGCAGAGTTGGTCATGGATTTTGAAGCGCCGGTGGTTTACTAAACTCACAGCAAGGATGTAGTGCAATGGCAAACGTTCTCATTACAGGCGCCAGCGGTTTTATTGGCAACCACGTAACGCGACTCTGTCTGGCCAAAGGTGATCGCGTTCGCGTGATGGTCATGCCTGGAGAAGATCGAACCCCCTTTAAAGACCTGGATGTGGAATTTGTAGAGGGCAACTTGCTTGATCCCGCATCACTGAGCAAAGTCGTCAAAGGCGTCGAACAGCTCTACCATCTGGCGGCGATGTTTGCCGTATGGACCAAAGACCCGGACCTGCACTACAAGATTAACGTCGACGGCACCCACGCACTGCTCCGCGCAGCCATGACCGCGGGTGTGGAAAAAGTGGTCTACACCAGCAGTGTTGCCGCAATTGGTATTAATGCGGACCGCACGCCCGCGAATGAAAATACCGCCTTTAATTGCTGGCCCTGGGCGAGTGAGTACATTCTTTCCAAGTTTATCAGCCACCAAATGGTAAAAGGTTTGGTATCCGAGGGGCTTCCTGCCGCCATGGTACTGCCCGCCCTGCCTTTTGGTCCTGGCGATCGCGCACCCACACCCACCGGCACCATGATCATCAGAACGTTAAAAGGCCAGATGAAATACTACTGGGATGGCGGTGTCTGCCCGGTGGATGTTCGGGATGTAGCCGCTGGCCACGTGCTAGCCATGGAAAAAGGCCGCATTGGTGAGTCCTACCTGCTGGGCAACAATAGCTCGAATATGAGTAATCGCGAGTTTCTGCAGCTTATCGCTAAAATCGCTGACGTGCCGAATGTAGCGGTGAAGGAAATACCCGGCAAAGCCATGTTGACCGTGGCCAAATTGGCAGAAGGCTGGTCGAAGATTTCGGGCAAGGCGCCTATGACCACCTATAAGAACACTGTCTTTGCGCAACAGCATTGCTATATTGATTCAAGCAAGGCCGTCAGCGAACTCGGTATGCCGCAATCCTCGATAGAAACCGCCGTCGAGGAAGCGGTGGAGTGGTTTCGAGCCAACAACTACGTGTAACGCGGAGCCTCATTTCCTAAAATGGGATATCGTCGTCCATACCGCCATCAAAGGGTGACTCGGGCATCGGGGCTGACTCATAGGGGTAGTCATTGCCCTGAGCGGTGGCCTCGCTCTGGATCTTCCAGCCCACCAGATTATTGAAGTAGCGCCCGTTGTACTCACGACCTCTCAGGTCAAATGTCACCGTGACAGTTTGCCCCACGCTGATCTCGTCCAGCAGGCTGATCTTATCCTTAAGAAACTCCAGACTGATATCCTGCGGATAGTTCCCGTCTTCCACGGTCACCACCATTTCCCGCTTTGTAAAACCGCTGCTGAATGTCTGAGTATCCTGTAGCAGCTTCACCTTTCCTGTTAGTTCGTACGACATCTTTCTCTCTGATTTCGTCATTTGTCTCGAATGCGCGCACAGTTTACTGGACTCTCCGATAAACGAAAGGGCAAGAAGCCTGCTTTATTCAACCGAAGGCATGGACAGTACAGGCGCTGCCTACACCACATAAGCCTTTCACCCGAAGAGGTGAGGCCCAAAGCGGAACAATTGATCAAAATAGTGACAAAATAATACTGATCAAAGAAGGATAAACCGATGTCGAGCACACCCGAACTGGAACAGGAAATTCGTCGGCTCAGCGATATCGAGGCCATCAAGCAGCTAAAGTACCGCTATGTGCGCGCAATGAGCTATTCCGACTGGGATGCTCTGGAAGCCACTCTGACCAAAGATGTGCAGACCTCTTACAGCGATGGGAAATATACCTTTCACAGCCGGGAGGAGGTACTTAACCTTCTCCGCTCCTCCCACGGTGAAGGTCTACACACGATTATTGCCTACTGGCATGTCACCATGCCCATCATCGACATTACCGGCGACGACACGGCCACAGGCAGTTGGGGCATGTACCACCGCTATATTGACCGGGGAGAACGCAATATTGAGGAAGAGCAGTTCGCTTTCTACGAGGATGAGTACCGCCGAACCACAGAGGGCTGGAAGATATCCCGCACCGGCTATCAACGAATTATGGAACAGGGCTTCCAGCGCAGCGATATTCCCAGTCTGAAGTTCAACGCAACGCGCTTTGATTGAAATGAAAGAGTCCACCCGGCAGAGAGTCAGCGCCTAATAGACGTCCCTAGGATCAAACCGGCAATTGGGAGTATTGCACTGCCGGCGAGTCCTGATTTCCCTGATATTTCGCTGCGCTTGCAGACGCCAGTGAGGGCTTGACGCCGAATCAACAGTAAAGCCGCTTGTTTGTAGCTGCGCCGCGACTGCCGAGCGAGCGCCCAGCGCCTGATCCCGCGTCGCGTATGGGCCCTGCGATTTTACGCGCTCAGCCTGGGGCTGTTCATGACCTGAGAGGGCCACCAGCGAATAGCTGTCGTCATTATTGCGCAAAACAAACAGTTCTACGCGCCAGTGCTGCTGGTTTTTCAGCAACAAGACCTCGGCCTGAGGCGCCGACTCCATATAGCTCAGATGCACACGAGACTCCTCGGAATAGCGGCCAACTGAAACCCAATTAAATCCCTGATACCATAGCACTTCAAGCCACTCCGATCGCCCGCGGACCGTCAAGCACGAGTCGCGGTTGCGAAAAGGTATAAGCTGCAGGATTTAAAGCAATTACTCACGCAATTCACCTGTCGATCACCTCCGATCGTACCCACACGGGAAATACGCCATGTTCAAACTAATGGGCGCCGTTATCGGCTTTCTGATCTTCGGCTTTTTTGGCGGTCTGCTCGGCTTCTTTCTTGGCAGTGCCTATGACCGCATCCGAATGCTCGGTCTGGGTGGCGCTAATCCTCTAACACGAGGACATCGGCAGCAGGTTTTTCTGCAAACTATTTTTACCCTCAAGGGCAAGCTTGCGAAGGTGGATGGTCAGATTTCCCAGGCTGAGATTGACCACACCGAAGCCTTTATGCAACAGCTGAGAATGTCGGCCGATCAGCGTCAACAGGCCATCCAGTGGTTCAAACAGGGCTCTGCGGCAGATTTTGATATCCGCGAGACCATTGCGGAATTTAACCAGAGCTGCGGCCAGACACTGAATCTGCCGGAAGTGCTTCTGGTCTTTCTGATCGTCATCGCATTGGCTGACGGTGACTTTGATGCCAAAGAAGAAGCGCTGTTAAATGACATCGCCCGCCAACTCGGCTTCAGTGATGCTCAGTTCCGCCAGATCGTTGAAAAAACCCTGAACCAGACCCATTTTGCACCGGGCCACGCCAGCCAGAGTAGCCTCGACGATGCATACAAGGCCTTGGGCGTCAGTAAAGAATGCAGCGACCAAGAGCTGAAGCGAGCCTATCGCAAACTCATGAGCCAATACCACCCGGACAAACTAACCGGTCAAGGCTTGCCTGAAGACATGATCGAGCTGGGTAAGCAGCAGTCTCAGGAAATTCAAGCGGCTTATGAACTGATCAAAAACCACCGGCAGAAATAGCTCGTCGGAGGCACCGAGTCAAGTCACGTTATATTCAGAGAGGTTGGTCTGCTGCTGGACGTCCTGGTATTCCCGGTAATTGCCGGGGAATAGAAAGGGCGCATGGCCAGAAGCATTGCGGTAATAGCTGTTGCAAGTACTGGCGCCCCAAGAGAAGCGTTCAAAACGCTCAGCCATCCAGTTGTTGTACTGTTCAAACACATCGCGTTTAACGCTCATGGTTTTATGGCCGCTCTGCCGCATGTCTTTCAGCAAACGTACTATCGTTGCGACATTCTGCTCTACTGTTAAAAAGTAGGACACATTCAGCACAAGCCCGTTGGGACCAACTGCAAAGAAATAATTCGGAAAGTCCGGTACGGCAATTCCCTTGTGCGAGCGAGGATCATCGGCCATCACCTCTGCCAGCGACTCACCGCTAGCGCCGACCACATCAATTCGATCAAAGTCCTGAATGCGATAGCCCGTACAATAGATGATCACATCCGCCTCAATCACATCGCCATCTGAGGTGACAAGCCCCTTGGGGGTCACTTCCTTCAAACCCGTGGCATACAGAGTCACATTGTCGCGATTGAGCGCGGGGTAGAAATCATCCGACACCAGGCCGCGCTTGCAGCCGTATGGGGTATCCGGAATCAATGCTTCTCGCAGCGCCGGATCGGACACCGTTTTATTGATGAATTTCTTGACCATGTTCTCAAACTGCCGCTGGCGGTTATGGCCGTTTGTAACCGCGTATTCTACCTGTCCCATCAGGAGGCTCTGCCACTTGCGAATGAGCTTCAGTAAAAATGGAAAGCGTTTAAACAGGCGTCGTTTTAAGGGCGAATAGGGCTTTTTGCCTCGAGGCATGATCCAGTTCGCAGATCGCTGCAACACACTCAGATGGCCAGCCACTTTAGCGACTTCCGGTACAATCTGGATCGCACTCGCGGCAGAACCAACCACAACAACACGCTTGCCCGACAGATCAACATCGTGATTCCAGCGTGTGCCGTGCCAGCTGTCGCCCTCAAACGCGTCAATGCCCGGAACATTCGGATACAGTGGAGTGTGTTGGTTTCCCATGGCATTGATCACAACCTCAAAAAGGTGAACCTCACCACCCTCCGTGGTCAGCCGCCAGGTCCCATCCTGCTGATAATACGCACTGACAATACGCGTATTAAGCTTCAGATGAGTTTGGAGACCGAACTCTCTCACACAGCGCGCGAGGTAGGCCTGAATTTCGGCATAGCCAACAAAGCTTTCAGACCAATCGGGGTTAGGCGCATACGAAAAAGTATAGGAATGTGCCCAAACATCACAGGCAAGCCCTGGATAATTGTGAAGACGCCAGGTGCCTCCCGGTGCGTCGAGGGCATCAAAAATTGTAAAATCTGAAAATCCCTTATCCAACAGCTCTTTGCCTGCTGCAATACCTGCAGGGCCAGCGCCAATTATAGCTATACGCAGTGATTGATCAGACGACATACAGTTGAAACCCGAATTATGTTTACGAAAGACTTATGTCCAAGAAATCCACTATTCCTCGAAGACCACCCCTGCCCGGAATAGCGAAAAAGCACTGACAGGAAAAAGGTAACACGTGAGTAACAACTTTATCCGGCTAATGACGGAACGACAATACGACAGGGGTTACGAGAAGTTAACCAGATACGAAAAAGCGTATTAAGAGCAACAGGAATGAAGGATGACCTGAGGGATTTGAAGGGTAACTCGCCGACAATAGCGCAGAAGAAGGCCAGTTCAATGTAATAACTGCGACCTTTCGGAGACAACCGCGAATAAACACCGCTGTATAATGCGGTACGCGTCACTTTTCTGGAAGTTGAACAGGGCGCCTTTCGAGCGCGAGTATCAAAGGTGATCTATCCACTCAATGACACAGCACTCCCCGACAGTATGGTGCAGTCGTGTGCTTCTGACCATTGGCCTACCCAGTCAAGGACATCAGCGGCAAAAAGCGGCTTACTGATAAAGTAACCCTGCCCCGAATCACAGCCGGCTTCTTTCACATAAGCCCAGTCGTCTTCTGTTTCAATTCCCTCTGCCACTGTGCTCATTTCCAGATACTGCGCCAAGTGCAACGACGATAAAAATATCGAATTCTTCGCACTGTCTTGCGCAGCACTCGTTACAAAGCCCCGATCAATCTTCAATTGACTAAAGGCGATATCGCGCAACTTTTCCATTGACGAATGACCGGTACCGAAGTCATCAATCGACACATGAAACCCCCTCAGTCGCAAGCGAGTGATAGTATCAATTGCCAGACTGTGCTGCTCGACAATCGCACTCTCAGTCACCTCAAGTGTCAGGCTGTCCGGTTTGATACTATAGGTTTCAGCAAGCCGGCTAACTTTCTCGGGCAAATCAGACTCTTCGAGATTCTTCATCGACAAATTGACTGCCATTGTGACATCGCCAAGTTCGCGGCGAAAAGCCCGCAAATCGCTTAGGGCATTATCCAAAACCAAGGCAGTTACACTGCCAATAAGTTCGCTATCTTCAGCGGCGGGTATAAACTGATCCGGACCCACAATGCCATCTTGCGGGTGCTGCCAGCGCACAAGCGCCTCAAATCCAGTCACGGCACCGGTATTCATGTCGACTTTCGGTTGATAGGTATTAAAGAGTTGGCGCTCTGTCACAGCTTCACTCAACTCGTGGGCCTGATAGTTTTTACGCTCCGAACGCTCTCTCTTAGCCACCGGGGGCAGCCACTGGTCAACCATCGCTGTAAGCTTGTCAGCAGCAATGGGCTTGCTAAGCCAGCCCAGCATCGGAATACCATGGCGAACAACAATCGCTGTCGAAGTTTCAAGTAAACGCTGATTAGCACCACTTATAAGGATGACACTCCCGTTAAACCGTCTATCCTGAAGCTCTACCACAAACTGAATTCCGTCAATATCAGGCATATTCAAATCGAGAATCAGGATATCGGGCACCAAGTCTTTAGAATTCATTTCATCCAGGGCGGCCTTAGCGCTCTCAAATAAATGGACTTCAGACCATTTCCCCAGCACTACTCGTGTATAGGAAAGAATAAAGCGATCGTCATCTACAACAAATATAACAGGGTTAGTACTAGGCATAAGATTTTTCAGCCTCCATTTCACTATCAAATTTTCCGACATAATCAACAACAAATGCGCGTACGTCTGCCATTTCATTCATCAACTGCTGAATAAGTGGCAAGCAACCTTGATCAATTAGTCCACCTTTGTCTTCTAACTCAATACAGACACGCTGCATTCGACAAGCCCCAATCGTAGCGCAGGACGATTTCAGTTTATGAGCCATGGCTTTAATGGTGTCACTTTCGAATCGAGTCGCCGCACTGCTGATCTCCGAGCAGATCTCTTCGGCGTTCTTCATAAATTCAGCGAGAAAATGTCGTTCCGTGTGCTTATCGACAGGCATCAAGGCTCGGAATACGTTCAGGTCGATCGCAATCGAGCTATTACGTTTTAGCAAATCATCATGTAATGCAGTATCAGATTTCAGGCCTTCCTCACCGAGGTGCTCAGACAAAGCCGCAACAAGGTCTTTAATGCTGATAGGCTTGGTCAAGTAGGCGTCTATCCCAGAGCGCTTAGCCTTTTCGGTATCGAATGAAGTCACGTTGGCCGACAGCGCCAGTACAGGCGCTCTCTTTCCCAGCGCTTCTGTCTTGCGTATGGATTCAGTTAACTCAAAACCGTCCATCTCCGGCATGTGTAGATCCGTCAGCACCAAGTCGTATTGACCTTCATTCCAAAGATCGAGTGCAACCCTACCGTTCTCCGCATAATCTGCGCTATAGCCGACAATCGTCAGCATTCTGGATATCACTTTGACATTCATCGCATTATCTTCAGCTACCAGTATCCGCCCTGGCTTCATCGTGCCACCGCTCACAATAGGTACCACCCTCGGACTGACAACATCATCAGTTGCACTCGTAGTCATGCCGCCTTGTGCATGCGCCCCAATACCCTTAATGGCTTCAACAATCCGCAGGCCGCTCACCACCGTGTTACCGAATGCAATAATTGAATCAATGCCCAGACGATCCGAAGTCTCCGCTGAATCCCCAAGCACTATTGCGCCTTTAGCCTTGCGGCAAAGTTCGCTGACAAGAGGAGCTAGGTCGCTATCCAACATTGATGGCTGCCCGATCAGGATAAAGCTTTCATTGAGAGCACCACGATGCATTTGCAGTGCGTTGACAGTGGCAATATTCGTGACCGTGTGATCTGAATAACGCGGGATGTCTCGTGCAAGCTGTTCCTCCAACTGCTGCGATACACCCAACAGTAGTATCTCGGCCGCGTCTCCGCCCAGAAACCTGGATTCATGCTCAGCCGGTGTCACTAGTGGAATCTTTACCGTGAATACCGAACCTTTGCCTACCTCGGACTGTACCGAAATCTGCCCATCCATCAACAGAACAATTTCGCGACAAATGGATAGACCAAGTCCTGTTCCACCATAGACACGCGTTGTCGATTCGTCAGCTTGTGTAAAGGGTGAGAACAATGTTGATATCGCCTCTTGCTCAATACCAATACCGTTATCGACTACGTTGAATACAAGTTGGTCGCCCTCTCTCGACGCAATAAAGTCAACGCATCCCGGCTCGGTGGTTGAAGAGTATTTTATGGCGTTTCCGATCAAGTTGATAATAACTTGCCGCAGGCGGTAAGGGTCACCAAGCATCGAACGCGGCAGATCCGGAGAGGTGTAAAAATTCAGTTTTACGCCATTTTTTTCCGCCGTGGGACTCAGAATGTTGTAGCAAAGCTCAGCACCCTTTTCGACTGAAAAGTAGCGTTTCTCCAGCGATAACTCACACGCTTCTATCTTGGAAAAATCGAGGATTTCGTCAATCACATCCAGCAACGTTTCAGCCGACTCCCTTGCCAAAGAAATTGCACCGGAATTGTCGTCATTGTGTGAGGTGTACGCCAGCGTCTCAAGCATGCCGATAACACCATTCATCGGCGTACGAATTTCATGACTCATCCTGGCCAGAAAGCTGGATTTGGCTGCACTGGCTCTTTCAGCCTCCTCTTTCGCCCGCCTCAGGTTTTCGGCACGCTGGCGTCGCTCGGTAGCATCAAAGCTGACGCCCGTCGCCCACACCGGTTCGCCGTCTTCGTTGTAATTTACAGTGCACTGCGATTCAAAATACAGTATCTCACCACGGCCATTCTTTATGCCGTGATTGAGATTAAATTCGGGCTTGCGATTCTTTAACGCGCTAAGGCACATTTCAATCGCAGGCTGGGTATCAGCGGCATCAAAATAGGTATGAAAAACCCTTCCCAACGATATTGTATTGCCACTTTCCTCGGCTGTAGTTCCCAGCATTTCGAGAAGACGATCACTAAAGATAAAGCAGCTATTTTCTACGTCTATTTCCCAAATTCCCAAACCAGCCATATCTACGGCTGCTCCGGCTAGCCTCTGAGAAGTCAGAAGCTCCGACTCTGCAGCTTTCCTTGCAGCCAACTCTTCCTGCAATTGGGACGTACGCGAGCGAACCAGCTGCTGACTTATCTTTGCCCTACTACCTGAAGCAATATGGGAGCCCACCACCAGCACGGTGACCAGCACAGACAGGATGATGTAGAGGTAATTGACGGTTCCCAGTGCTGTCATCCGAAAACCAGGGGCTGGCTGAGTTCCAATAATGACAGAACTGCCGTCAATGCTGAGCATGTCACCCCATGAACTATCTGATTGATAACTGTACGAGGATCCGTAAGTGTGGTGATTAAATTCTGAGTTTAGTACTGAAAAGCTAAACTCCAAGGCCTTACTTCGAGCAATTTTATCGTACTTTTGGAAAAGGTCTTCATACGAAATAATCGTAATAAGAAAGCCGACTAATTTGCCAAGCGTAAATTCTGATTGCGATATTCTCACCGGATTGAAGGCAATCGCGTATCGCTGGCTCGTCTGGTCTATTGCAGCCGCACCAAGAATACGGTTTTCCGCCAAATCCTTAAACGGAATAAACCCATAGACCTCGTCAATGTACGTAGCCATATCCAGGTGCGAGACATCTAAACCATTTGACGAATAACTATAGGCCAGCGGCAGCGTTACATACCCTTCACCGCCTGCTGTCACCGGAGCCCAAGCAAAAGTTACGCCTACATCGTCAAGTGCATAACTTCGCACAAAGTCTTTGAACTCAGATTCACTGATGGGGTGCCCCAATGCCTTCAGCCGCTGCATATTTTCAACAGGCAAGATGATTGAGTTGATTTCACCGAACATTCTCTGGGAGAGAAGGTCGGAAGCTTCCTTGTAGTCTTTTTCAATAGACTGACGCTGGTAGTCGTTTAACACAAGATGGCCCGCAGCAATAGCGACCAGCACCATCAATGCCGAGAACAGCATCATGACAAACTCTCTCGACAGCAACCTTATTCTTGAGGCGATCAGCAGGATGAGTGGACAGCCCACGGAAATGCCAATGGCGTCGCCGGCCCACCAGGCTAACCACTGATGAAAAAGTAGGCTCTCGCTAACGACCCCGTGATACCAAAGTGCCAGCGTACCAATCGAAGCACCGATAGCAGTGGTACCGCACGCACACACCACCATAAATTTCCAGATTGATGCCTCGTCTCTGAAAATCTGATTCTTGCCGACATACCGGCGCGCTAGTTGTGCAGCAACAAGTGCTTGGAGGGCGGAACCAGTTGACGCAACAAAGCCCAGCGAAAGGCCAAAGCCAGAAAAATCCAACGACACATTGAATAATATTGCGCCAACAAACACCGCCAGCACGCAACTTCGACCCCACAGCAAGACGCTGGCCAGAGCCAAGCCCGCGGCCGGCCAAATAGGGGAAACATAGCCAGGCTCTAGTGCCAGAAGGCGTCCAATATGAGAAAGCACAAAATAGCTTGCCGCAACGCAGGATAGGACACCTAGTTTCCGAATAATGGATGCGTTGCATTCACTGATCGGGTTAAGTCGTTTGAACGACATTTATTCTCTCCTCAAAATCTGGAGATGATTCTAGCTATTTCACACATAAGGTTAATCAGGTGTTACCGCATTGATCCGTGGCGATACCGTAAAGACATAAGTAGTCTTACCTAGGAGATTAAGTGGCGGAAATATCACTTTCGCTTGTGTCTTGAATCCGCAAAAACGCTTTTAGCAAGGATTGATGGCGTTTTCTCGTATGTGCGCAGCATAAGTAGGCAGTAGACCAGTGCACTCTGATGAGTAAGAAACGTTTCGTTCACACCAAAAACATCGTTGACTAAAGGATTGAGCTGCAATGTCACAAAGTAGAGATGCAATCGCCGACCTCAACTGCGGCTCCTAATTGAGACTCATTCACACCGCAAACCTCTATAACAATACACAAACGCTATAATCATAAGCCCTTGCCTTGATCGCCCAGGTGATAGTCGGGTAGAGGTGACTCGTTATAGGGCCTTATCGTTTTCCGCTGAGACCCTATTTTCCAGTCCTGGCTGTCACAGACAACATTTGTTCCTTTGCCCAAGTTTTGAACTCGTAAAGGCGCATTGTGCCGCTCTCGCCTTTACCGCTGCCTTCTACGGTACGGTATATAACGAGTTTTTTAGCCAGCCCCGGGTGATTGGATATATCGATTACCTGCCGGACTGCCCATTGCCGCCCGGCAGCGCCGTTGGTGTAATAGCCGCCAACCCGAATTTTAAAACCGGGGTCTCTTTCCTTGACCATAATCTCGTCAGCGCGGTCTACGATGTACTTGATCTGCTCGGGCGCTATATCAATCAACTCGTCGAGAGTCTCCATGGCCTGCTCGATATGCTTCACGGAAATATTATAGGTTTCCGGGTGATACATGGAGTGATCGTACGTCATCAAGCTGGCAGGGTACCGCCGCCAATGAAATAGATTATTGAAGACAACGGCAATACACAGAATAACGAGGCTGTTCACCAATGTCGGGATAAACACAAAATCAAAACCTAGCGCGTTATCCCCAAGCAGGATGGGAACCAGCGCGGTCGCGCCGCCGGGAGGGTGAATACAACGCAGAAAGTGCATCGCAGCAATCGCTGTACCCACAGCAAGACTCGCAGCTACATAGCTATTTTCCACACCCAAACTGACCGTAACACCCATGAGCGCAGACACAGTATTGCCAGCCACCACAGGCCAGGGTTGCGATAGCATGCCATGAGGCACTGCCATCACCAGCACGGCAGATGCACCCATTGAGGGCAAGAGCGCAATGGCTAGATTGAAATCAGTTAACCAGTCAGTGATATAAAAGACCGAGAGTATCGCAACAAAGGCGCCACCTCCCGATATCAATTTTTCAGTATACGACGAGCGCGCTTGCACGCCGGCAATTTGGCGAAGATTCATGAATTGTCCAATGAAAGCTGTCTATCGAAGATTCTCGCGAGTAAGCGGGCCGGGAAATTTGTAACTCGACAGCGACGCCACTACGCCGCCTTCCCTCTCGGGTATCGCCCATTCGACGTGACTGTCTGGCGGCAGAAGCGAATTCAGCATTGCGCAATTCACTGGCCGCGTCGTATCAGTATCACGATTGTTTTGACCCGCATTGCTACACATGGAGGGACCAGAAACCCCAGTGCCGCTGTATAGCGCGCACCCACGACGGAATGCCGTGCATATTCAGCTTGAGTTCCACGTTGGCAACGTGGTGGAGGGAAGTATCATAGTACGCGCATATATCGCGAGTATTCACAAGCGATTCATCCTTGAGCTGTTCCGGAAATAGCAGACCCCGAAAAGCAAAATCCATTTGTTGAGTATGTTGAGACGGGCAGACGACGGTGGCCCCTTCAACCAGGGACGCACAATACCGTTTATTCACTCGACTGTAAATTTAAGACACAGCACACGCTAAGGCTAGTGCGAACAGGCCACCGCTTTTCTATAATGAACGCTGAGTCAAGACGTGAGGACGACCTCACCGCTCTGCATCCACCGGGGACGGCCCCTTCAACGGAGATAGCCATGAATTGGTTAATTCTTACTGTTGCTGGGCTTTTTGAAATAGCGTGGGCGATTGGTCTTAAATATACTGACGGTTTTTCACGACTCTGGCCCAGTGTCGCTACCGTACTGGCCATGGCAGCCAGCTTTATGCTGCTGACCGCGGCAATGAAAACATTACCCGTAGCAACAGCCTATGCTGTGTGGGTGGGCATAGGGGCCGTCGGCACCGCGGCCCTAGGCATTTTGCTGTTTGACGACCCAGCCGGGCCAATGAGACTCCTCAGTCTTGCCCTTATTTGTATTGGCATTGCCGGCCTCAAACTCACGCAGACTTAGGTATCAGTATATTTGGGCAACCGCCTCTGCCGCGCGTAGCACCTCGTCCGGATCAATACTGGTAGGGATCAGCATGAGCTCATCACAGCCGGCATCACGAAACTGCTTCAGCCTGTCGCTAAGCTCTCCGGCAGAGCCCCTGAAACCACAGGATTCCGCCATGGCCTTACGCTCATCAGCGTCCAGCCAGTTGAAGTAGCGCACCAAATGAGTGTGGACCTGCTGATCAGCCCGCGGGCCAAGAGCAAACCAGAAAGACGACATCAAGTAGGGAGACGTTTGACCGGCGCTCGCCCAAACTTTACGCGCCATCGCAAAGGCCACAGCCGCTTCCGCCACGTCCCCGCTCATGCTCATACCGGCTAAACCTTCCGCCCAGCGCGCGGCACTTGCCATGCCCTTCGGCCCGAACACACCTGCCATAATGGGCGGCCCTCCCGCTTGTACAGGAAAGGGTTCAACGGGGCGCAAGGTGCCCTCACGCACGATTTCCCCGGCCCATACCCTGCGCAAGGTCGCTATCTGATCTTCCATCACCGCCAAACGCTTTTGTCTAAGAGGCGTTGAGCTAGCCAAGTAATCTTCCTCGCGCCCACCACTGCCAACGCCGACCGTCAGTCTGCCCTCGCTGAAAACATCGATGGTTGCCAATTGTTTGGCCAGAACCACCGGGTCGTGAATCGGCAGCACCAACACAGTTGTATACAGCCGTACTCGCCGGGTCAGCACGGCGCACGCCGATAGTGTGGCGATGACCTCCGGGCTGGGGAAACAGATACGCTCACCCAGGGCAAGACTGTCAAAGGGGCCCGTATCAATATTGCGGCACCAGTCTTCCAGTACGGATCGGGACCAGCCAGGTTCGGTAACAGGCAGCGTCATTCCAACTTTCATAAATACGTCCAAAGGCAGATGCAGCCGACAGTTTACTTAAAGCATCTCCCCGTCATAAGCCCGGCAGCGTTAACTCTGCGTCATCTGACAACGAATAATGACTGCGCGCGCGGCGACTGAAAGTCGTGAAAACTGGACCCGCAGCCTTGGCAAAACACCTCTAAACCCCTCTATAATCGCCCCCTTGCCGCCGAACGTGGCAAAGTCTCTATTGTTATAACTTGCTGGAGAGCACCTTTGGAACGCGCAATTGAAAACCTGATGTACGGAGCCCGCTGGATACTTGCCCCCATTTATATTGGTTTGAGCCTGGCACTGTTAATGCTCGGCATTAAGTTCTTCCAGGAAATATTTCACTACTTGCCGATAATATTCGCCATGAAAGAAGCAGATTTAGTGCTGCTGGTGCTCTCGCTGGTAGATATGGCTCTGGTCGGCGGCCTGCTGGTAATGGTGATGTTCAGCGGTTACGAAAATTTTGTCTCGCAGCTGGACATTGACGAGGGCAAAGAAAAGCTCAACTGGCTGGGCAAAGTCGATTCTGGCACCCTGAAGAATAAGGTTGCCGCCTCCATTGTGGCAATCTCATCCATTCATCTGCTAAAAGTGTTTGTGAACGCTGAAAATGTGAGCACCGAGTATCTAAAGTGGTATGTCATTATCCACCTCACCTTTGTCGCCTCGGCTTTTGCCATGGGCTATCTGGACATGATCACCCGCAACAAACATTGATGCGCTTGCTCCCGGTAGCGCCGCGCTATCCGGGAGCAGTACACTCTTCTAAAACTGCATCACAGCGCGCGTTGATTCACGCGCTGACTCACCTGTTCTGCACTCTCCACCCGCTCTGAATAACGATCGACAAAATAGTCCTTATTGTCGCGCAGCAGCAGTGTGAACTTCATCAGCTCTTCCAACACATCCACAATGCGATTGTAGTAGGGGGATGGCTTCATGCGATCGTTGTCGTCAAATTCCAAAAAGGCTTTTGCAACTGAAGACTGATTGGGAATCGTCACCATGCGCATCCAACGCCCCAGTATCCGCATCTGATTGACCGCATTAAAAGACTGCGAGCCACCGGATACTTGCATGACAGCCAAGGTTTTACCCTGAGTTGGGCGCACGCCGCCAAGGTTAAGCGGCACCCAGTCAATCTGGCTTTTAAATATGCCGGTCATGGCACCGTGGCGTTCGGGTGAACACCACACTTGCCCTTCAGACCACATCATCAACTCACGCAATTCCTGCACTTTCGGGTGGGATTCTTCACCGCTATCCGGCTGCGGCAAGCCCTGCGGGTTAAAGATTCGGGGCTCGGCACCAAAACTGGTCAACAACCGTGCACTTTCTTCGACCACTAATCGGCTGAAGGATCGCTCGCGCAGCGAACCATAGAGTAGGAGAATTCGCGGCTTATGCTCGGAATAGTGCTTAGAAAAACGCTCGGTCTGAGGCGCTTCAACGTGGGAAAGATCCAAATTCGGCAGATCAGATGACATCAGCGTTTTTCTCCATTGCCTTAAAGGCCTCAAGCAGTTCGCCCTGTTTCAAACCTTTCGCAGCCAGAATTTTAAGACGATCCACGCGTCCAGCAATCTCCTGAATACAGACGTCGAATGCCCGTTCCCGCTCAGCCTCACTCCCCTCCACTTTTGACGGATCACTCAAGCCCCAATGCACCTTGGCACTTTTCCCGAAATAGACGGGACAGGCTTCTCCTGCTGCCGAGTCACAAACGGTGATGACGAGATCTGGCTGAAAATCTTCAAAGTCCTCCCAAGACTGACTTTGCAGCCCTGAAGTCGAATAACCGTGCTTTTCCAGATAGCGCAATGTGAGGGGATGCACCGCACCTGCGGGCTGACTGCCAGCGCTGCGGGCGTCTATCTCGCCCGCCGCCAACTGATTGGTAATGGCCTCAGAGAGAATGCTGCGACAGCGGTTATGGGTGCAAATATAAAGAATTTTCATGGGTATCCTTACTTCAGTTGCAGCACTTGGCTGCAGAAATCGATTGCCGGGAGCGCTGAAGCGCCTCGGAAAAATAGGCAGGGTTGTGCCGGGCGCTGCTGCTCAGCACGTCTTTGGCCCAGGAGGGTAAATCCGGATGCAAGCGGTAATACACCCACTTTCCTCGTCGCTCGTCCTGCAGAATGCAGCATTTGCGTAACTCCGCCAGATGCCGCGATATTTTGGGCTGTTCCAGCGCCAGCGCCTCCACCAAATCACACACACAAGCTTCGCCCAGCTCCACGATTAGCAAAAGCGATTTAAGGCGCGTGTCGTCAGACAGACATTTAAAAAAAGTCAGCGGGCTCACGGTGCACTCATATTCGAAATATCATATATATGAATATTCACATATGATATTGAATACGTCAACGTCTCAACCACAAGCAGCACGCAATTGCCTTACCAAGCGGAGCCCAGCCTCTGAGGCGAGGGCCAGGGCAAACGCACCACAAGCGAACCGTCAGACGCACCAATGAAGAGCACTTGCCGGTACTGAGCCCACCATCGTAATTTTCGAGTAAATGATACAACCCGCCTCTACTGCCCCTACCAAACAGCTCCATCACCTTGTTATTAAAGCGCTTATTCATTTGGCACCGTTAGAAACTGAGGCACTGGCCCAATGTTTGCACAGTCAACGTCAAAGCTGCCAACGCGCTACTAGCGCGGCAAGCACATTCACCAGCCTTATGAGGTATTCGTTGTATGAGGCATAAACTCTGCTCATCACTTTTGTTAGTCAGCCTGATTCTACTATGTGGCTGCAATGGCTCCAGCAGTTCCGGCAGTAGCGCCCTACCACCGGACAATTCAGATCCCGGTGACACAGGCAACCCACCGGAAGAACCGCTTGAACCCGGACTGTTTTCTCTGGAAGAAACCACCATGGACGCGGTACACGAGGCTCTCGCCGGCCGATTGGTGCTGGAAGATGGCAGTGCCTTAACGTGTGAATCACTGGCCCAGATGTATATCGATCGCATCTATACCTACAACGATGCGCCGCAAAGCAGCGGTGGCCTGCCCATTCGCGGTGTTCTGGCCATCAACCCGCTCGCCATCGAACAAGCACAGGCACTGGATGCCCTGTATGAGCGCGATGGCGGAATTGGTGATCGCTTTCTGCACTGCATGCCGGTACTGCTGAAAGACAACTATGACACCTACGACTACCCCAGCACACAGGGTTCATACAGCATGCTCGGCCATCAGGCGGGCGTTGACGCCAACTCGGTTGCCAACCTGCGAGCGGCTGGCGCGCTGATCCTTGGCAAGGCCAATCAGGACGAATTTGCCTTTTTTACCACGGGTTTTTCCAACCGCGCCATTCAGGTCAGCAACCCTTACAACACCAGCGAAAGTCCAGCCGGATCATCCTCGGGTACAGGCGCGTCGATCGCCGCCAACTTTGCGCTGGGCGGAACCGGCAGCGATACCTGCCAGTCAATTCGACATCCTTCTTCCGTGAATGGACTGGTGGGCATTCGCCCCAGCCTGGGAGTGATTTCCCAACACGGGATATTCCCTCTCACTCACGCCCGTGACACGGGGGGGCCCATGACGCGAACGGTGAAAGATGCAGCGCTGATGTTACAGGCTATGGCCGGCGTTGATCCGCGCGACCCGAAAACCCTGCTCTACCCCAATGAGATGCGACCCGACAACTATGTGCAGTTTCTCAATACAGAACAGCACGGCGTTGCTGGCCGTAATATTGGTGTTGTACGAGAGCTAGGGACTAATACCAGTGCTGCAGGAACAGGACGTCAGGGCGAACTGATTGCCGAGGCAGTAGAACAGCTGAGAAGCATGGGCGCCAACATCTATGACGTATACCTGCCCGACTTTGAAAACAAGGGCGCGGGTTCACGCCACTATGATATGAACGAGTACTTTACCACCTTTGAAGCCGAGGGCGGCCGCAGCGAACGCGCCTGTGTCAGCAGCGTTGCCCTTGACCTGCTGGCCGATCGAGACTCTGTGGCCCACGGCCGCGCGACGTGCACCGGCATAGAAGGAATTTTAGAGACCGGGCGGGTTGGGCCGCGTACCGCAGCGCTGTTTGCACTGGTGGCTACCGACGATCCCAGCGAAGCGCCAACCGAAGAACAGTTGCAAGGCATTATTGAAGTACGTGACTACACCACGTCAGTCATGGACGCACTGGTCGATGAAAACGGGGACCCGGTACTCGACGACGAACAGAATCAGGTGCGTTTGGATGCCTTGGTATTCAGTCCTGGTCCCACGGGTGGCCGCACCTGTGATTTCGGCTCTTCCACGCAAATGGGCTCTATCGTTGTGCCGGTAGGGTTTGATGAGTCCATTGGTGTGCCTCGCGGCATGGAAATTTTTGTGCGCCAGTACGACGAGGGTACGGGTCTGGGCATTGCCTACGATTATGAGCAAGCCACGCTGCATCGCGCGCCGCCTTCACTCACACCCTCGCCGCTGACTGGCAATGAAACCATTGCCGAGTTTAATGCGCGAACCCTGCAAGCGCTGACGGACGCCACCAGCGAAGCACCGGAAACCTTGCCCCTAGAAACCTATCTGCAGGCACTCCAGGACATCACCGGGCTGTAAACCTCTCCCCCCCGCCGTCAGTACGAGTGTCAAAGCTCGTGCTGGCGGCAACCTAAAGATTTCAGGCTCACCAGTGCATTTTTGCACTGCCGATCTGCGCATATCTGACACAGCTCTTCTACACTGCGATGACACAGGTGTTACTCTAGCCGCCGTCATCCACAATGGAGAAGAGAATGAGCAACGATACCCCCAACACCGGTTTGCAACTGCGATCTTTGGTTACTGAAGATGGCTACCTGAAACTTCTGCTCAAAGAAGCCGAAGTGCCCGAGCCGGGCGATGACGAGGTGGTAGTGCGCGTCGAGGCCACACCACTCAACCCTTCCGATCAGGCGACCCTGATTTCACCCGCCGACGTCAGTACCGGCGAGACGACCGGAACAGGCGCAGACACCGTCTATACCGCCAAAATTCGCCCTGGCCTTGAGAGTCGCGTCAAACCGCGCATCGGCAAACCGCTGGCAGTCGGCAATGAAGGTGCGGGCACGGTTGTTAAAGCCGGCGCCGGCAAAGCCGCCCAGGCCCTGTTGGGCAAAACCGTCGCCGTCATGGATGGCGCTCTCTACTGCCAATACCGCAAAGTGAATGTGATGCAGTGCCTGCCCCTCAACGAGGGCACCAGCGCCCGAGATGGCGCGTCTTGCTTTGTAAATCCGCTAACAGCGCTGGGGTTTGTCGAAACCATGCGCGCCGAGGGCTTCAAAGCCATTATCCATACTGCGGCCGCCTCCAACCTAGGCCAGATGCTCAACCGCATTTGCCTGAATGACGGCATTGACCTGATCAATATCGTACGCAAACCCGAGCAGGTTGAGTTGCTGAAATCCCAAGGCGCGAAATACGTCATCAATTCCAGCGACGACAACTTTTCAAAGGATTTGACCGCAGCCATCGAAGCCACTGGCGCCTATGTCGCGTTTGACGCCACCGGCGGCGGCGAGCTGGGTAGTCGCATCATGACCTGCATGGAAAAGGCTGCACTCAAAGGCACCGAGCTGCCTGGCCCCTACGGCTCCAACACCTTTAAGCAGCTGTATATCTACGGCAGCCTGGACCTTTCACCCACGGTTATCAATCGTAACTTTGGGTTTAGCTGGGGTATCAATGCCTGGTTGCTGACACCCTTCCTGCAAAAAGCGGGCACAGAGAAAACACTGGAGCTGCGCCAGCGGGTCGCCGATGAACTGACAACCACCTTTGCGAGCCATTACAGCGATGAAATATCCCTAGTGGAAGCGCTGCAGAAGGACATTGTCGCCGACTACAGTAAGCAGGCAACCGGCAAGAAGTACCTCATCAACCCGTCTAAATAGACCGGAAGCTACACGGCGGGCAAGCACGGCTGGTGCACCTCACCAGCTGCGGCTTGTCGGCCCACTTTCTTGATAGCTTAGATCTGCAGACCACGCCCTAACCCCCTTCGCAATATATGCTAGGGTCACCGCTTCAGCACAGCAATGAAGTAGACGCACAATGCCCCAAAGCCCGGCCATACCCACGGCTAGTAATCCCCTCGACAACGAACCCGCCTTGATTCACGCACTCTATGGCTCACTGACGGCTCGCGATGGCTTTCATCAGTTTCTGGCACTACTGACGCAAGCCGCTAATGCCCACGCGGCAGAGCTAGTGGTAATACGGAAAAAGCCTCTGCAACTGGACCATATCTGGTATGCGGGTTTGCCCGAGGACTTCATCACTTGGTACACGCAAAACAATATGATTGCGCATGACTTGGTATCGAATCACGCCACTTATCAAGCGCCGGGTAACTTTCATTCCGCACTGGTGCTGCAGCAAAACATGGACGTTGCTGAGGACTACCAACGCTGGCAGGAAGATCAAAACATGCTCGACACGGCCTGGCTGGTGGTACACAGTAATGCGACCCACACGACCCTGCTGACCATGCAACGTACGGTAGAACAAGGTGCCTATCACAAGGACGAGCTCGCTCAACTTGACCGGCTGGTTTTGCACATACGCCAGGCAACGCTCTTGTACGAACAGATAGATCAGCGCAGCACTATTGCCCGCTCACTGGCAGGGGTCATCAATGCACTGCCCGACGCAACCTTTGTACTCAATGATCAGGCTGCCATCCTCTACGCCAACAACGCAGCCAGAGACCTGATTTCTCGCGAAAGCGTTCTGTCTATAGCCGATCAGCGCTTGTTGTTTAGCCAGAAACCCCAGCAGCAGGCCTTTTTCCAGTCATCCGTCAAAGTCGTGCGGTCAAGCATGGGACAGACGCCCTACTATTCAGACACCCTGTTCCTGCCCCGTGACAATCAAACACCACTCACCATGGTCATCCGTCCCATTGAGAATCAGGACCTCTCTGTTGGCGGCGCATTGATTAGCATTTTTGATCCTACACATCGCCAAACCCCCAGCGCCGAAAAAATAGCCGGCTACTTTTCTCTGTCCCACGCAGAGGCCTTACTGTGTGAAGACCTTGCTGCGGGATTAAGCCTGAAAGAAAGTGCTGAGCGCCGTCACAAGTCTGAAGCCACCCTGCGCTCTTATCTGAAGCAGGTCTTTCAGAAAACGGGGTACCGGCGTCAGGGCGAGCTTATCAGTAACATTCTATGTGCCCTGCTCTAGTCGGGCACACAGCTCACCGTCGCTCACAGGTAAAGATCAAACTGACATCGCATTTGTATTCTTCGCGGCTTGTGTGCTGACGACACTCTTTCTTGGCCATGGAGCCACTATCACTTAACAAGCGCCCACCGTAATCCTGTCTGCACAGCGCATGGGCGGCATTAGCGGCCTTGGTTTCTGCCAGATCCAGGGCCTGCTCGTAAGGAAAAAACATGCCGGTGCTGCCGCTGGTTTCAAGCTCAACAGAGGCTTTTCCCACACTCGGAGTCTCGGCTTGTGTCAGCTCCTTTTTCGGCGCACGTACAGGTTTTACAAGCTCGACTGTAGCGGAGGGTAAACGCTTTGTTGCCTCGGCCGCGCGCTGGGATGCAGGCTGCTGCCGATTGGGCCGCGCGTAGTCGCGCTCAATGGCAGCAACCTTTTCCTGAATATCTTGATTGACCGACTGCTTTTGCTGCTCAAATTCCAGGTTCTGATCAAGACCAGACAAACCTGATGCATCACCCTCCGCTACCAGCTTATAGGCGCCATGCCCAAGGTAAGCCGCACTGTCAGAGGTCAAACCGGCGCTTACGCCGTAGGAGGTTGCAGCCACCGTTGCTGCCAGGGCAATGACATCGGAGAAATTGAAGCTATTCTGCTTTGCGTAATGGCTAGCCCGCTCTTGCGCGGCCTGCTCGGATTCTAATTCTCGCTTAAAGGCCACTAACATACCCGCGTCTGAGGGTTGCAGGCCACCAGCCCCACCACCCATCAAAGGTGAGCCGATAAAGTAATTTTTCCTAGCCAGAGTAGTGACTTCCTTTTGCCCCTTGTAGGCAAGCTGACCGACAAAAATGACATTGGCTACAGCCATGTTCAGGGCTGCATCCGGGTTTTTCTCATAAACACTTTTCAACATACCGCGACTGGGTATGGCAAAGAATTCGCCAGTTAGCGTCGCGCCTGTAATGGAGTGATAGATACCCCGGTAAGGGAAGGTCACTTCCTGCTGTGCAAAAGGATCATAGATTTTCTGCCACTCACCAGTAAAATAGTCCAGCTCAAAATTGCCGTGTGGATAGAACTTGGTGCCTTCTACAGGGCGCCCATCCTCGTAACGCGCAAAGTATTCCTGCCCCTTGTAGCGAATCGCATAGAGGCCATCCATTGGTCGGCCACTTTGCCAACGACCCTCGTATTCCAGGTCGACATACTGGGAACGAAGCACGCCCTCCCCGCTGCTACAGTTTCCACTACAACTGGCAGCACCCAGACCGTGCGGCATGTGATAGCTCGCACAGCCTGTTAACAATGCGCCCAAAAGTAAGCACGAAAATCGTAGCCCCAAAAGACTAGAACCGTTCACAACTTGAGCTTTGAATTTGTTCTCCATTGTCGTAACAGCTCGAGGGTAGGTTAAATTTGAAGCTTTCCTGCAACCCATGGGGCTTGCCGTGACGACTCCGGCTAATCCTGATGAGCTCTTTACCCGCGTAGGCACGCATGCGCTTTTTACCGTCTTCCAGCTCTAAACTGACATGGGTGTGGTATACACCTCGCGCTGATGCTGTTTCGGTCATGACGAGCTGATCGCCCGCCTTGCGGTATTGATAGGAAAAATTTGGGTCTTCCAGATGATTCATCGTAAGTGTTGCTTTGGCGGCCACACTGTCAAACATGCCACCAGCGACATTAATTGACGAAATGGTCATGCTGACCTGCTCATCAGCGGCCTTATTCTCCACATACACTTGTGACTTCGTCGTATGTGTTGTGGGTGGTACCGAGCCCGACGAGGTATGAACCTCTGTTATCAAGGCATACTGGCTGTTCACCAAGTAGTTCAAGCCGGGAGCCTTGTGGTCCGAGCGAAGCTGCTTGCACTGACTAGCGCCAGACAGAACGCTACCTCCCTGCCACACATAACGCTGACTCGAAGTGACGGCACTGCCGGCAGCGCCAGCATCCTGCGCAACTTCAGCAGCCAATGAGCCCTTTTTCTTTGCCGGTTTCATTACAGCCAGCATGTCGGTATAACCGGCAAGCGCCTGAACCTCCGGTTCGCTCAGTTCGCAATTAACATAATTAGCGACATCAGCAGGCATAACATTTATATTCCTGAACTGTGCCAATTTTGTTCTGAAATTTGCCTGAGCGATCTGATAGTCCGGCCTTGCAAACACAGGCAGTTCGCCCGCCTTAGCACCTGTAGCCTCCATAAAACCGGAGCGTGTATTGACACAAGCCGTCAAAATAAGCGCTATCGAGACTAACGCCATGCCCTGCTTTACATTCATTGAATACCTACCCAAGCAACTGCGGAGATTGATTGTCACGCTTCGGCGCGCAGCCGAAACCAGAGGCCGTAGTATAGGTACGGGGGGCAAGCGGAACTCACCCCCAAATGGGGGTAATTACCTGAAGCGAAGTGGCGAAACGGAGCAGCTAGGCGCTGAATGCCCGACTACACTAACGATACGAGCACGGGGCGAAAGGGGCTCGGCTTAGCCGCCCACGTCCCAGCGCACGTTCATGACATAGGTAGTCTGATCAGGATAAGGGGTCTTCGTATAATTCCCAGGCAGCAAAGGCTGATCCAAAATCAGCAGAGAGTCTTGCTCTTCGGTCAGGTTTTTGGCGTGGAGTGAAATGGACCAGCCGCCCTCTTCAGAACGCAGCCCCAATCCCATATCTACCCGGGTAGTTCCTGGCTGGTAGGTATTCGGGTCGATATCCGAATCAAGGTATCGCCCATCGTTGTAGCTGACATTCAAGCGAATACTGGCGCGCAGGTGGTCTAAACCGAAGAAGGCAAATTCGTAACGCGGTGAAAGCGTTGCATTCCACTGCGACGCATAGGGCAAAGGCTTGCCCGCCAGATCCTGGCCTTCATCCTGACCGGAAGTAAAAATAGGCGGCCCATCGGGAAACTCTTTATAAATTGCATCGAGGTAGCCCACGCTGCCCGCAATACTTAACCCCTGCAGCGGTGGCAGCCAGAAAAAGTCCAGCTCAGCGCCGCGGCTTTCTGACTCTGGGGCATTGTCCGTCACTAGCGTCACACCATTGAAAGTTCGGATCTGCAGGTCTTCGACCTCGGAATCGAAGGCCGCAACGTTGAGTACCAGCGACCCCTGTAGCAAACGTGACTTTATCCCCACCTCATAAGTCACCGCAGATTCAGCAGCATACTCCAGCGAGTCGGGGTTAAGCGGCGCGAAATCAAAGCCGCCTGCCTTAAACCCCTTTACTGCGTTGAAATAGGTATTGATCCCCGGAAGCACTTCATAATTAACCGCAAACTTTGGTGAGACATTGCTTTCCTTACGCTCAAGATC
>JBFKDP010000009.1:0-31958 GCA_041619575.1 Litorivivens sp. | reverse complement strand
GTCTTGGGGCCGTCTGTCGGTAGTTCCCAGCTGAGCGCGCGGTTAATATCGCGGATGGTCGCCGTGCCATCGATGATATGCCCGCCATCTTTCTGTGGCAGGATGTCCTGATTGTTATCTTCAATCAAGTTGGACGTAAATTCGCCGACAATTTCTTCCAGTAGATCTTCCAGCGTAATAATGCCCTGTACCACGCCGTATTCGTCCACTACCACGCCCTGACGGTGTTTGTGTTTCTGAAAATTGAACAGCTGCGTGTGCAGGGGGGTGCTTTCAGGCACAAAGTAGGGGTCTTTGACCGCTTTCATCAGCAGGTCCAGTTTTACCTGACCGTACTCGTCGATACTGGAAATCACATCCCGCTGATGGAGTATGCCAACGATATTATTGATGTCTTCACGGTAGACCGGCATGCGGGTGAATTCAGATTGCTGCAAACGGCGCAGTATGGTCTGTACATCGTCGTCGAGATCAATGCCGTACACTTCATTGCGCGGAATCATAATGTCGTCGACTGTCACTTGCTCCAAGTCGAGAATATTCATCAGCATGCCCTGGTGGCGCTGGGGGATCATGTGCCCCGCCTCGCCGACAATGGTGCGCAGCTCATCCATGCTCAGGGTTTCTGAGTCGTTCTTGGCTTCAAAACCGGTTAAGCGAAGAAAGCCGTGGATGAAATGGTTGATAACCCAAATCACGGGGTAGAGCAGGACTTTGAGTGGGGTAAGGATGTAGCTGACTTTAAAGGCCACAGCCTCGGCTTTATAGGCGGCAATGGTCTTGGGGATGATTTCAGCAAATACCAGAAACACCAGTGTAAGCAAGATTGAGGCGGGCACCACGGCCTTGTCACCGTAGAGTCGGATGGCCAGGATGGTCGCGGTTGCGGCAGCCAGGTTATTGACCAGATTATTGCCAATCAGAATGGTGCTTATCAGACTTTCGGGCTGTTCAAGCAATTTGCTCGCTTTCCGGGCACCCTTGTGTCCGCTCTTGCTCATATGTCGCAGGCGATAGCGATTCAGCGCCATCATGCCCGTTTCAGAACCTGAGAAGAAACCAGAGAAGAGAATGAGAAAGCCAATCAGGCCGAAGAGAAAACCCAGCGGTGCCTCGTTCAAGAAGCCTTAAACCCCTGCAAAACAATGAGAACGCGTATCTTGAAGAAAATTAACGGTGCAGGCAAGTTTAACGTTGCAGTAATACTTCGAGCACGAACTTGGAGCCCAGAAAGCCGATGAGCAGCAGGCCAAAAGCGACCAGTGTCCAGCGTATTGCCGTGCGGCTGCGCCAGCCCAGTTGATGGCGGCCAATGAGCAACGTGCCAAAGCACAGCCAGGCGACGATGGAAAAAGCACTTTTGTGCACAAGGTGCTGGGCAAACAGATCGTCAACGTAGTAAATCCCGGTGCCGATCGATAAGCCCAACAGGATAAAGCCAACCAGCACCAGTTCAAACAGCATCTCTTCCATCGTGACCAGTGGTGGAAGTACCTTAAGGATGCCGCGAAGCTGGTGGTGCTTGAGTCGGTATTCCTGAATGGCCAGGGTGACGGCCTGTATCGCAGCAATGGTGAGCACGCTGTAGCTGAGTACAGACAAGATGATATGACTCATCACCCCGCCAGGGTGAGATATCAGTTTGGGGGGGGATCCCACCAGCCAGTGAATGAGCAGCACAAAGGCGGTGAAGGGGAAAATAGCGATCAGGATATTGAGCAGAGGGCGAATTGTCCCGCTTAGCAGGGTGAGGGCGACCACCAGCCAACTGATCAGTACGCTGACCTGGGAAAGGCTAATGTTCATCCCTTGGGCTGTGATCATGCCTGTATAGCTGGCAGCGGCGTGGCAGAAAGCCGCCAGGACGCCCAGCCAAAGGGCCAGCTTGTAGCGAGGGTAACCTTGCCTGAGCTCTTGCCAAAGCAGTCCGGTCGCCGCGCAATACAGGGCTATCGCCAGCAAACTGCTTGCAGTGTTCATGATCGCCGTGGTGTCCTTGTTTTGCTATTTCACTATTAGACCGCATTAGTAGCACCGCTGGCGATGCTTTACGGTAGGGATGTTGGCATTAGTTCGCTATAATGCCGCCCTGATTTTATTGGTCACGATTGTAAGCGCGTTGACGAGGTTCTGTCGACAACCTGCCATCGTGTGAATTACGGCAAGAGAGCTGATTGCATGTTTGAGAATCTTACCGATCGTTTATCGTCCACATTGCGCGCGGTTACCGGCCAGGCGCGCCTGACCGACGACAATATCAAAGAGACCATGCGCGAAGTGCGCAAAGCGCTGCTGGAGGCGGATGTAGCCCTACCGGTAGTGAAAGACTTTGTCGAAGTTGTGCGCGAGCGAGCAGTCGGGCAGGACGTGAGCAAGAGCCTCAGTCCCGGCCAGATGTTCGTCAAGATTGTGCAGCAGGAGCTTGAACGCATTATGGGCTCCCAGGCCGAGGGGCTTAATTTTGCTACCCAGCCGCCTGCAGTCATCCTGATGGCCGGCCTGCAGGGTGCTGGTAAGACGACCTCGGTCGCCAAACTTGCCAAGTATCTCAAAGAGAAAGAAAAGAAAAAGGTCATGGTGGTCAGCGCCGATGTATACCGGCCGGCGGCTATCAAACAGTTGGAAACGCTGGCGCAGGATGTGGGTGCCACGTTTTTTGCCAGCTCGATTGACCAGAAGCCTGTGGATATCGCCAATGCCGCCCTGGCTGAGGCAAAACTCAAATTTCACGATGTGCTAATTGTGGATACCGCCGGTCGCCTCGCCGTCGACGAATCCATGATGGCGGAAATACAGCAGCTGCACGGTGCGATTAAGCCGATTGAAACCCTCTTCGTCGTCGATGCGATGACCGGGCAGGATGCCGCTAATACGGCCAAAGCCTTCAGCGATGCGCTGCCGTTGACGGGTGTGATTCTAACCAAGTCGGACGCCGATTCCCGCGGTGGTGCGGCGCTCTCGGTCAAGCATATCACCGGCAAACCCATCAAGTTTCTGGGTGTGGGTGAAAAGACCGATGCGCTGGAAACCTTCCACCCCGACCGGATTGCCTCGCGTATTCTCGGTATGGGTGATGTGCTGTCGCTGATCGAAGAAGCGGAGCAGAAGCTCGATAAAGCCAAAGCTGAAAAACTGGCGACAAAACTCAAAAAGGGCAAGAAGTTCGATTTGAGTGATCTTAAGGATCAACTGCAGCAAATGCAGAATATGGGCGGTATTACAGGCATGCTCGACAAGTTGCCGGGCATGGGTCAGATGGCCCAGGCTGCGCAGGCACAAGTCGATACTAAAATGTTCAAGCGAATGGAGGCGATCATCGACTCCATGACGCCCGCGGAGCGTCGCAATCCTGATTTGCTTAACGGATCCCGCAAGCGTCGTATTACCCTGGGTTCGGGTACGGAGCTGCAGGATCTTAATCGTCTGCTCAAGCAGCACAAGCAGATGCAGAAGATGATGAAAAAAATGGGTAAAAAGGGCGGCATGGCCAACATGATGCGCGGCATGGGCGGGATGATGCCCCCCGGCGGTCCTGGTGGGCGTTTTCCGGGAATGTAAGGGCCGCATGGCGGCGAAAGTGGTCGCGGCTGGCCCTCGGTGACATTGTGCAATTTGATTATCCCGTCTTTCGCTTGGCATTTGGCGCTAATCTCTTGAAAAAAGGCGAAAATGAATTCCAATTCAGGCCTCTTTCCCTTAGAATGTCGCGCCTTTGAAGGCCTCTCATCTGTTCCGGGGCTGCATGACTGATTTAAACGCTGGCCGGCACTGAGCAGGGTTGGCTTAAAACTGTAGGAAATTCAATAGTATGGTAACAATTCGTTTGTCGCGTGGCGGTTCCAAGAAGCGCCCGTTCTACCACCTGACTGTCACTGATAGCCGTAATTCGCGCGATGGTCGCTTTATTGAGCGCGTGGGTTTCTTCAATCCTGTGGCCCGTGGTCAGGAAGAGCGCCTGCGTGTTGATCAGGCTCGCGTTGAGCATTGGGTATCTCAGGGTGCTCAATTGTCCCCTCGCGTAGCCAAGCTGGTTTCAGAAGCTTCAGCAGCGTAATTAAGCCGGCTCGGGTGGACGTTGTGTCCGATGAGCTGGTCATCGTTGGCAAAGTGTCAACGGTGTATGGCGTAAAAGGCTGGGTGAAGCTGTACTCCTACACCGAGCCGATGACAAACTTGCTCGACTACGAAGAGCTTTTTATCAAGCGAGGCGAGCAGTGGCAGCCGCTGACTCTTAGTGAGGGGCGGCTGCACGGTAAGAGCCTGGTAGCGGCGCTAGACGGTGTCACAGACCGGGAGCAGGCCAGAGAATTGTCTGGCTGCGAACTGGCAATAAGGCGAAGTGAATTGCCCGATTTGCCAGACGATGAATTTTATTGGCACCAGCTGGAAGGTTTGCGGGTGCTGACGGAAGATCAGCAATTGCTGGGTGTGGTTGACCATATGATGGCAACCGGAGCCAATGATGTGATGGCGGTGAGCCCTTGTGAGGGGAGCATCGACCAGCAGGACAGGCTGCTTCCCTATGTGCCGGGTGTGTACGTGAGAAACGTCGATCTGAACACTGGCACGATATTGGTTGATTGGGATCCGGCATTTTAATCGCGGATTCAGGAGGGAACGGTGAAGATAGGCTTTATCACGCTGTTTCCTGAAATGATTGCTGCACTGACCGATTACGGGGTGAGCGGCAGGGCCATCAAGAATGGCATTCTGTCGGTTAGCTGCTGGAATCCGAGAGATTTTACCGTCGATCGTCATCAGACGGTCGATGATCGTCCCTACGGGGGCGGTCCGGGCATGGTGATGAAGACCGAGCCTCTGGGGCTGGCGATCAGTGCTGCCAGGGCCCAATTGCCACAGGCGAGCGTAGCGTACCTCTCGCCTCAAGGCCGGAAGTTGGATCAGGCGGGGCTGGCGGAACTGGCTCAGCGCAGTGAATTGATATTGCTGGCCGGGCGCTACGAAGGTGTTGATGAGCGCCTGTTGCGGCAGCAAGTGGATGAAGAATGGTCGATAGGCGATTACGTTCTCAGCGGCGGTGAGCTGGCGGGAATGGTAATCGCTGACGGAGTCGCGCGACTCTTGCCCGGTGTGCTTGGGCATGAGATGTCTGCGGTAGAGGACTCTTTTGTGGATGGGCTGCTGGATTGCCCCCACTACACCCGCCCCGAAGTGTTCGAGGGCGAGCAGGTACCGGAAGTCCTGCTGAGTGGTGATCACGAGCGAATTCGACGCTGGCGACTTAAGCAGTCGTTGGCAAGAACCTGGGAGCGGCGTCCCGACCTGTTGGAAGGGGTGACGCTTAACGATGAACAAGAAGCCCTGTTGGCGGAATATTTACGCGAACGGGAATAGCCAATAGCTGTGAAGCTATGACTTTGTAAAGGAGCAGACCATGAGCAACAAAATTATCGCGGAACTGGATGCAGAGCAGACCACTAAAGAGCTGCCGGAATTCAGCCCCGGTGACACGGTTGTGGTTCAGGTTAAAGTTAAAGAAGGTTCTCGCGAGCGTCTTCAGGCTTTTGAAGGTGTTGTGCTGGGTAAGCGCAATCGCGGTATTAACTCCGCTTTTACGGTTCGTAAAATTTCTCACGGTGTGGGTGTTGAACGTACCTTCCAGACATACAGCCCGCTTGTTGACAGCATCACTGTCAAACGTCGCGGCGACGTACGTCAGGCGAAACTGTACTACCTGCGCGAGCTGAGCGGTCGTGCTGCTCGTATCAAGGAAAAACTGTCCGCCAAGTAAGTGTTGGTGCTTCAGTAAACTAGGCAGCTTCGGCTGCCTTGTTTGTTTTAGGTGGGTGTTCGGCGTCGGACGTCCAATGTCAGACTCCGTTCCCCAGCATCCGCCCAGTCATATTGAGTAACATCATCCTCGTCGCGTCATGCTAGACTTCTGCGCATGACCACCCATATTCCGGCCCCCATAATCGATCAGTTCTTGGACGCCATTTGGTTGGAAAAGGGCTTGAGCGACAACACGCTGACGTCCTATCGGCGCGACCTGACGCTTTACGATAAATGGTTGCAGGCGCGAGGCGGCGATGTGCTGCGGGCCGACAAAGCCGACATCTTACTGTGGCTGGGACATTTGGCCAGTGCGGGCCAATCGAGCCGGAGCGCCGCCAGGATGCTGTCCTGCCTGCGCGGTTTCTACCGGTATCTCTTGCGCGAGAACCACATCGCGCTGGATCCCACGCTGAACATTGATTCTCCGCGCCTTGGGCGATCCTTACCTAAAACACTGAGTGAGGATGATGTTGATCAACTGCTCGCCCAGCCTGATACTACGCTGCCGCTTGAGCTGCGAGACAAGGCCATGCTGGAGCTCCTCTATGCATCGGGCCTGCGCGTGACGGAGTTGATCAGCCTGCGACTGCATCAGCTCAGCCTCAATCAGGGTGTTATCAAAGTGTTTGGCAAGGGTAGCAAGGAGCGCTTGGTGCCGATGGGTGAGGAGGCGCTGCACTGGCTGCAGCACTATCTTCGCTATGGCCGACCCGAGTTGCTGTCTGGGGCGGGCGGTGATGTGCTGTTTCCCAGTCGGCGCGGCACCCAGATGACCCGGCAAACCTTCTGGCATCGAATCAAGCATTATGCTCAGCGCGCGGCAATACGGGCCGAACTGTCACCGCATACTCTGCGCCACGCCTTTGCCACCCACCTGATCAATCACGGTGCCGACCTTCGCGTTGTGCAATTATTGCTTGGGCATAGTGACCTGAGCACCACACAGATATACACTCACGTGGCACGAGAGCGAATGAAGCAATTGCACCAGCAGCACCACCCGCGCGGCTAATTCCCCCTTCTCGGGGAACTGTTCCTGCTACCCGCTTTCAAAGACTGACTGACAGAATTCAAGGGCATTTTCATGTTGCAGACTATAATCCGGCTCGCACTCACCAGCGCCGTTCTATGTTCATTCAGCGCGCAGGCAGCGACACCGGAAGAGCTTATTCGCCAAAGCTTTCACAAAAGCCGTCCGGATATTGAGGTGAGCAAGGTCGAGCCCAGTGACGCAAAAGGCCTTTATGAGGTCAGTATTAAGAATGGCCCTACGGTATACGCAACCGAAGACGGCAAGTACTTCATGACAGGTGACCTGTTCTATCTTGCCCCCGGCAGTTTTATCAATATCGCCGAGCGCGATCGTGAGAAGCTTCGCAAGCAGCGTATGGCTGATGTCGAACGCTCGGATATGATCGTGTTTCCAGCGGAAGGTAAGACCAAGGGTGCCGTTTATGTGTTTACGGATGTCGACTGCGGTTACTGCCGCAAGCTGCATAACGAGGTGCCAGAGTTGAACAAGCTGGGCATTGAAGTGCGTTATCTGGCTTACCCGCGTGACTTCCCGCGTGGTGCCCAGTCGCGTACGACACCGAAAATGGTGTCCGCATGGTGTGCTGAAGACCCTCAGCAGGCGCTGACGGCCTTGAAGAATAATCAGGATATCAAGCCCGCAAGCTGCGAGAACCCGGTTGCAGAGCAGTATATGCTTGGCGGTGTGATGGGTGTGACTGGAACACCGGCGATTGTTACCGAGGGCGGTGAATTGATTCCGGGGTATATGCCGGCGGCGCAGCTTGCCAACGTGGTATTTAAGGGCAAGTAGTCCAGAGCTCCGGCCAGGCTGGTCGGACTAGAGTTACCCTACTCGATAGCCTGCACGGCTACGGCTGGCGCGGGCCCCAACCCATAAGGCCAGACCTAGTGCAAAACGAATTTAGTCGTATCAACCGCCTTCCACCCTATGTTTTCAATATTATCGGTGAGTTAAAGCAGGCGGCGCGGGCCCGTGGTGAAGACGTCATCGATTTTGGTATGGGCAATCCCGATCAGCCGACGCCTCAGCATATTGTCGATAAAATGGTTGAAACAGCCCAGCGACCTGATACCCACCGTTATTCGCAATCGCGGGGTATTCCCCGCTTGCGCAAAGCGATTTGTGATTGGTACAAGCGCCGTTATGACGTTGACTTGAACCCCGACTCGGAAGCTATCGTGACGCTGGGCTCGAAGGAAGGTCTGGCGCACCTTGCACTCGCCACAACGGGGCCGGGCGATGCAATACTTGTCCCGAACCCCTCCTATCCAATACACCCCTATGGTTTCGTGATTGCCGGTGCCGATATCCGGCACGTGCCCATGCGTGGCGACGGCAGCTTTTTTGATGAGCTGGAGCAGGCAATTCGCAACAGTTGGCCAAAACCGAAAATGCTTGTGCTGAATTTTCCCGCCAATCCGACAACCCAGTGTGTCGAACTCGAGTTTTTTGAAAAAGTGGTCGCAGTCGCTCGGGAGCATGAAATCTGGGTGGTGCAGGATCTGGCCTACGCTGACCTGGTCTTTGATGGCTATAAGGCGCCGTCGATACTACAGGTGCCCGGTGCCAAAGAGGTTGCTGTCGAGTTCTTCTCTCTCTCAAAAAGTTACAATATGCCGGGTTGGCGGGTTGGCTTCTGTTGCGGAAACCCAACTCTGGTTGGCGCCTTGGCCCGAATGAAGTCCTACCTGGACTACGGTATGTTCACGCCGGTGCAGGTAGCAGCAATTCATGCGCTAGAAGCTGATCAATCCTGCGTCGAAGAGATTCGTTCCCTCTACCAGAAGCGCCGTGATGTGCTTTGTCAGGGGCTGAATGAATTGGGCTGGCAAGTTGAGCCGCCCAAAGCGACGATGTTTGTCTGGGCGCCGGTGCCAAAGGCCTTTGCGCATATGGGCTCACTAGAGTTCAGCAAGAAATTGCTGGTTGAGGCCAAAGTGGCTGTTTCTCCCGGAATCGGATTCGGGGAGTACGGCGAAGGTTTTGTCCGTTTTGGTCTGATTGAGAACGAGCAGCGTACCCGACAAGCCCTACGTAATATCAAGCGGATGATGCGCGAGAGTAGTGCGCTATAAGCTTGATGGGAGACCGGAGGCTCCAGGCATTGCGCTTGGCCAGTGTGCCGTGGCTGCTTTTGCGTTAATCATCGCCCCGTAGCCATCTCCCCCCCGTGTAATACCCCGCAAATCACGCTAGAATACGCGCCTTTGTTTTACGCCCCCCCGAAGTGTCGGGGCAGGTGAGTGAGGATGCACTTTGAAGCCTGTTAAAGTTGGAATATGTGGTCTGGGAACCGTCGGTAGCGGTACCTTTAATGTCTTGTCTCGCAACCGCGACTCAATTCAGGCGCGCGTTGGTGCGGATATTGTCGTTGCGCAGGTTGGTGCCCGTCGCGAAAACCCTGCTTGTGACACTGGTGAGGTTCCTGTCACCGCCGATATTTTTGAGGTTGCCCGCAATCCCGATATCGATATTCTGGTCGAACTGATTGGCGGCACTACCGTGGCTCGTGAACTCGTGCTGGAAGCGATTGCCCACGGCAAGCATGTGGTGACGGCCAATAAGGCATTGATTGCGGAATACGGCAATGAAATCTTTGCTGCGGCTCAGGAGAAGGGGGTCAGTGTTGCTTTTGAAGCGGCGGTGGCTGGTGGTATACCCATTATCAAGGCGCTGCGCGAAGGTCTGGCGGCCAATCAGGTTCAGTGGCTGGCAGGTATAATCAACGGTACCGGCAATTTCATTTTGACTGAAATGCGCGAGAAGGGCCGGGATTTTGCTGACGTCTTGGCTGAAGCCCAGGCGCTGGGATACGCGGAAGCAGACCCGACCTTTGATGTTGAAGGCATCGACGCCGCTCACAAACTCGTTATTCTTGCATCAATTGCCTTCGGTATTCCGCTGCAATTCGAGAAAGTGTACACCGAGGGCATTACGCGGATTTCTACCGATGACGTGAATTACGCGGAAGAATTGGGTTATCGAATCAAGCATCTGGGGATTGCGCGTTGTGACGATCACGGTATCGAGCTGCGGGTACACCCTACACTGATTCCCGAAAAACGCCTGATTGCCAATGTCAACGGCGTAATGAACGCGATTCTGGTGATGGCTGACGCAGTTGGGCCGACGCTCTATTATGGGCCGGGTGCAGGCAGTGAGCCGACGGCTTCATCTGTGGTGGCTGACGTTGTGGATGTGGCGCGTACCTTAACGGCCGAACCGCGCCATCGTGTACCTTACCTGGCCTTCCACCCTGAAACACTCAGCGATCACCCTGTGATGGCGATTGAAGATATACAGAGTGCTTATTACTTGCGCATGTCTGCTCTGGATCGCCCCGGTGTACTGTCTAAAATAGCGCAGATTTTGAGTGATGCCGGGATTAGTATTGAGGCGCTGATTCAGAAACAGCCCGCAGAAGATGCCGACCATGTGCCGGTCATTCTGCTGACCAGCATTACCCAGGAAAAGTTGTTAATGCAGGCCGTTGCCCAGATAGAAGCGCTCGATAGCATTGCCGAAGAGGTAGTGCGGATTCGCGTGGAGTCGCTGGCGGGCTGAGCCGCCAGACGCTAATTCAAAAAGCGCGGCTTTTTCGTGTCGCGCCGACCTTGTGTAGAAAGGCATAGACATGAAATACATCAGTACTCGCGGCAATGCGCCGGCACTCAATTTTGAAGATGTTTTGCTGACAGGTCTGGCGCCTGATGGTGGCCTGTATGTACCTGAGACGTTGCCAAGTTATAGCGCGGAGCAAATCGCGTCATGGGCCAGTTTGTCCTACGCTGAGCTGGCCTTTGAAATCGTAAAACCCTTTGTCGATGACTGCATTCCGGCCCAGGATCTGCGCGAGATCGTTAACGACAGTTACAGTGATTTCCGCCACAGCGCCATTGCTCCGCTGGTGCAACTTGACCACAACGAGTGGGTGTTAGAGCTGTTTCAGGGGCCAACACTGGCTTTTAAAGACTTCGCTCTGCAAATGCTGGGGCGACTCTTGGATTACGTTCTGGAGCGCCGCCAGCAGAAAGTCGTTGTGATGGGGGCGACCTCGGGTGATACCGGTTCTGCTGCTATTCAGGGCTGCAAACGCTGCAAGAATCTGGACATCTTTATTCTCCACCCCTATCAGCGAGTGTCGGAAGTCCAGCGGCGACAAATGACAACGGTGAGCGGCGACAATATCCATAATGTTGCGCTACGCGGTCACTTTGACCACTGCCAGGCCATGGTTAAAGCGAGTTTTGCTGACCAGTCTTTTCTGCCGGAAGGGCGGCAGCTAGTCGCGGTTAACTCGATCAATTGGGCGCGTATCATGGCCCAGATTGTTTACTATTTCTATGCTGCCCTAGCGCTCGGTGCGCCCGGACGGAAGGTAAGCTTCTCGGTACCGACAGGTAACTTTGGTGATATTTATGCGGGCTACCTTGCCAAGCAAATGGGTCTGCCGATCGAGCAGTTGGTGATTGCCACCAATTGCAACGATATCCTGCACCGCTTTGTGAGCGGCAATCGGTTTGAAAAGCAGGAACTGCAGCACACCCTGTCGCCGAGTATGGATATCGTTATTTCGAGTAACTTTGAGCGCCTCTTGTTTGATGGATACGGTCGCGATGGGGCAGCGGTATCGGATCTGATGGATCGCTTCAGTCGTGAATCGGTTGCAGTGCCCGACCATGTTTTTGCGCGAGTTCGGGAGCTCTTTGACAGCGGCCGCGTCAGCGATGATGAAACCGTCGCAACGATTCGCGAAGTTTATGAGCGTAATGAATACCTGCTTGATCCACACTCGGCGATAGGTGTGCATGCCGCCCGAGCCAACTGGCGCGATCGTTCAATCCCAATGGTAACTCTGGCAACCGCTCATCCGGCAAAATTTCCAGAGGCCGTCATGCAGGCAGGCTATCCGGAATCTCCGGCTTTGCCACACCATATGCACGATCTGCTGACACTGCCAGAGCGCTATGAAGTGCTGGACAACGATATTGCCAGCGTGCATGACTTTATGTCGGCGCATATCCGGGCTTGACCGGCGTGGCGCCCGACATTAGACGGCGCGAGTCTGCGCTGGCCCGGGCCAGCTTTTCTGAGAACGTACCCGCCCTACTGCAGCGCCTTTACAGCGCTCGCGGGGTTTATGACGACAGCGGCTGCACACTTTCTCTCTCTGCATTACTGCCTCCGACCATGAAGGGCTTGGAGGCGGCCGTTGACCGCCTCTGTCGGGCGCTGCACTCCAGAGAAAAGATTCTGATTGTCGGTGACTTTGATGCTGACGGTGCCACAAGTACCGCACTGGCTTTACGCGTACTGCGTGCTTTTGGCGCAGCGCAGATCGATTTTCTAGTGCCCAATCGCTTTGAATACGGCTACGGTCTGACCCCGGAAATTGTTGATGTGGCCCGTGATATGGCGCCGGACCTGATTGTCACCGTCGACAATGGCATATCCAGTATTGACGGCGTCGAACGCGCCAATGCTTTGGGTATCGACGTTGTGGTCACGGATCACCATCTGCCTGGGGCAGAGCTACCCAAAGCTTGTGCTATCGTGAATCCCAATCAGCCCGGTTGTTGTTTTGCCAGCAAATCCCTGGCGGGGGTTGGTGTCATGTTCTACCTACTGTCTGCCCTGCGAGCGCGTCTGGACGCGTCCGGTTGGTTTTCAGGTAGAGGTATTGCGATGCCAAAACTGGCGGATTATCTGGATGTTGTCGCTTTGGGAACGGTCGCCGATGTTGTTCCTCTGGACCACAACAATCGTATTCTGGTCGCACAGGGTATTCGCCGCATTCGCGCAGGCCTGGCATCGCCGGGTATTTACGCCCTGCTGGAGGTCGGTGGGCGCAACCCTAGCCACTTACAGAGCAGTGATCTGGGTTTTGTTGTGGGTCCGCGACTCAATGCTGCAGGTCGCCTGGATGATATGTCTTTGGGTATTCGCTGCTTGCTGGAGGATTCTCCTGAAAGGGCGCGGGCATTGGCCGCTGAACTAGATAGCCTGAACCGCGAGCGCCGCCAGATAGAGCAGGGTATGCAAGCAGAGGCACTCCGGTTTCTCGATAAGCTCCAGCTGGATGACAGTGACCTGCCGCTGGGGATTACCTTGCATGACGACACCTGGCATCCGGGTGTGGTTGGCCTGGTTGCCTCGCGAATCAAAGAGCGCTTTCATCGCCCGGTGATTGCCTTTGCGCCCGAAGACGAGCATACCCTTAAGGGCTCTGGTCGTTCTATCCGTGGCGTTCATATCCGCGACATTCTCGATTTAGTCAGCAAGCGCACTCCCGGCTGCATTCTCAAGTTTGGTGGTCACGCGATGGCAGCCGGTTTATCGATCCGGCGTGACCAACTCGGGGCATTTCAGCAGGCCTTTGCACAGAGTATTGCCGAGACGGCTGCCCCGGATTTGTTTGAAGCTAAATTGATCAGCGATGGCGAATTGGCGGAATCCGAGTTGAACCAATCCGTCGCGCAGACTGTGATTGATGCCGGGCCTTGGGGGCAGCAGTTCCCGGAACCGCGTTTTGACGGCGAGTTCCTGCTCCTCAATCAGCGGCTTGTTGGTGAAAAACACCTGAAGCTGGTGGTAGCGCCTGCAGGCGATCCACAGCAGGCGATTGATGCCATAGCCTTTAATGTTGATCTGGCGCTATGGCCAAACCCGCAGGCTGAAAAAGTACACCTGTATTACGGGCTCGATATAAATCGCTTTCGCGGCAATGAGCAGTTGCAGCTTATTGTTGAGTCGCTGCGGGCCTGCAACTAGCGAAACCTCCCCTTAATTCGATATCGCACAGCACCTGCGGCTTTCAGCCGACAGCCCCTTACTGTAAAATTCCCGCTCTTTTCACTACGGGTTGTACAACATGCTGGAAGTCAATGCACTGCGACTCACAATCAAGGAAATGACCGAGCGAACAGATGTGCTCAGGGGGTATCTTTGACTACGCTCACAAGAAAGAGCGCTTAGCAGAAGTCGAACTGGAACTCGGTGAGCCAGGCGTTTGGGATGATCCGGAAAAGGCTCAGGCGCTTGGGCGAGAGCGTGCTGCGCTGGAAGCCGTGGTGGGAACAATCGATGAGCTGGATAGTGGTCTGGCGGATTTCACCGAGCTTCTGGAGCTGGCCCTCGAGGAAAACGATGAGGATACGCTGGCCTCGCTCGAGTCGGATATCGAGTCCCTGGAAAGCTCTTTGGTCGCGCTGGAGTTCCGGCGTATGTTTTCCGGTGAGATGGATGCCAATAACTGCTATCTCGACATTCAGGCAGGTTCCGGCGGTACCGAGGCGCAGGACTGGGCCAACATGCTTTTGCGTATGTACTTGCGTTGGGGTGAGCGCCGCGGCTTTAAGCCTGAGTTGATGGAAGTGTCCGCTGGCGAAGTCGCCGGCATCAAAAGTGCCACTATCCAATTCCAGGGTGAATACGCATTTGGCTGGTTGCGTACCGAAACCGGTGTTCACCGGCTTGTACGCAAGTCGCCTTTTGATTCGGGCAACCGGCGCCACACCTCGTTCGCTTCGGTATTTGTATCTCCGGAGGTGGATGACGATATTGAAATTGAGATCAACCCCTCCGATGTGCGCACAGATACCTATCGTGCCAGCGGTGCCGGTGGTCAGCACATTAACAAAACCGATTCTGCGGTACGTTTGACCCACGAGCCATCGGGGATAGTGGTGCAATGTCAGAGCGAGCGTTCACAGCATCAGAACCGGGACAAGGCTTGGAAGCAGCTGAAGGCGAAGCTGTATGAAATGGAGATGCAGAAGCGTAACCAGGAAGCCCAAGCGCTGGAAGATAGTAAATCGGATATTGGCTGGGGCAGCCAGATTCGCTCCTATGTGCTCGACGATCAGCGTATTAAAGATCTGCGAACAAACGTGCAGACCAGCAATTGCGTGAATGTGCTGGACGGCGACATCGACCAATTTATAGAGGCCAGCCTGAAAAGCGGGCTCTAAACCCCCATTGAACAAGGTATTGCAATGAGCGACCAGCAGAACACCCAGCACCAGGACGAAAACAAGCTAATCGCGGAACGACGCAGCAAGCTGCAGAAAATTCGCGACAAGCGCAATCCTTTTCCCAATACCTTTCGGCGGGAGGATTACGCAGCAGACCTGCAGTCTGAGCTGGGTGACAAGGACAAGGAGTCACTGGAAAGCCTTAACCGGCTGGCGGCTGTTGCCGGGCGTATTATGGCCAAGCGCGGTCCATTCCTTGTGCTGCAGGATATGAGTGGCCGTATTCAGGCTTATGTCGACAAGAAAAAGCTGCCCGCAGATATTCTGGATGAGTTAAAAACTTGGGATATCGGCGACATCATTGGCGCAAAAGGCCCGGTGCACAAATCGGGCAAAGGCGACCTGTACGTTTACCTCGAAGAAGTTCAATTGTTGACCAAGTCGCTGCGCCCGCTGCCCGACAAATTTCACGGTTTGCAAGACCAGGAAATGCGTTACCGTCAGCGCTATGTCGATTTGATTGTTAACCCCGAAGTGCGGGACGTATTTCGCACCCGTACAAAAATCATCAGCGCCATTCGCCACTACCTGAATGATCGTGATTTTATGGAAGTGGAAACGCCGATGATGCAGGTGATTCCCGGCGGTGCTGCAGCGCGACCTTTTATGACCCACCACAATGCGCTAGATCTTGACATGTATCTCAGAATTGCGCCGGAACTGTATTTAAAACGTCTAGTAGTCGGCGGTTTTGAGCGTGTTTTTGAAATTAACCGCAACTTTCGCAACGAAGGCCTGTCTACTCGACACAATCCAGAGTTTACCATGCTGGAGTTTTACCAGGCCTATGCGGACTATAACGATCTAATGGATTTGACCGAGGACATGTTACGCAGCGTTACCCTGCAGGTGCTTGGCAGCACTTCCGTGCGCCAGACCGAGCGTAATGCCGATGGTGACGTGCTCAGCGAAACCGTCTATGAGTTTGGTGAGCCTTTTCGCCGCCTAAGCGTGTTTGACTCGATCTTGCATTACAACAGTGATATCAATGCAGAATCGCTAGCCGATGACACGGCTGCACGTGAGATAGCCAAGGGGCTGGGCATTCCATTGAAGGATAGCTGGGGGCTGGGCAAGGTTCAGATCGAGATTTTTGAGAAGACGGTGGAGCACAGGTTGGACCAGCCAACCTTTATCACCGAGTATCCGACGGAAGTGTCGCCGCTGGCTCGCCGAAGTGACAGCAACCCCTTTGTGACTGACCGGTTCGAATTTTTTGTGGGTGGCAGAGAAATCGCTAACGGATTTTCAGAGTTGAACGATGCCGAAGATCAGGCAGCCCGCTTTATGGAGCAGGTTGCAGAGAAAGATGGTGGTGATCTGGAGGCCATGCACTACGATGCCGATTACATCAAAGCGCTGGAGTATGGTTTGCCGCCAACGGCGGGCGAGGGCATCGGTATTGACCGCCTAGTTATGTTATTTACTGACTCGGCATCAATTCGGGATGTTCTGTTGTTCCCGCATATGCGCCCTGAGGCTAGTGTTAGTTAGCCTTTAACGATATTCTTGCTTGAAACTAAAAGGGAGACACGGAATGCGTCTTGAAAATGTGGATCTGTTTAAAGGTTTAAGCCCCGCTGAGCTGGATGCGTTGCGTCGCGCAAGCGTTGCGCGAGAGTTCAGCAAAAATGCCGTCGTGATTCACGAGGGCGATATTGCCGACTCTCTCTACATTATTGAACGCGGTCGCGTAAAGGTCTACTGCAGCGACAAGAACGGCAAGGATTTTGTGTTGGACATCCTGGAAGATGGTGATTACTTCGGAGAGCTAGCACTGCTGGATGACGACAAACGTTCAGCCTCGGTGCGTGCAATGGAAACCGCCAGCTTCCGCGTAATCTACAAGCAGGATTTTAATACGGTTCTCGACGCACATCCCAATATTGCCCGCACTTTAAATCGCAATCTGACACAGCGAATTCGTAAGCTCACCGACGACGTCAAGGCGCTCGCCTTGCAGGATGTCTATGGTCGTGTTGCCAAGGTGCTGACCTCGCTGGTCGAAAAGGGTGAGGATGGCATTGGTCGAATTCAGGAGAAACTAACCCAGCAAGATATTGCTGATCGCGTTGGCGCCTCTCGGGAAATGGTTGCGCGCATCCTTAAAGATCTCACCATTGGTGAATATATTGCGATTGAGTCGCGTCAGATTCTTTTGTTGAAGCCACTGCCGGAAAGTTATTAAAACGTCGCACTAGCCGTGTTGTGACTCCACGGAGTCGACAGTTGAGTGAGCGCGACCCGACGCAAAGCGGGTCTGCAGTTTATCCCCGGGTTGCAGCGAGCTGCTGTCGGTGATTGCTTGCCCCTCGGCGTTGAGTACGATGGCGTAGCCGCGTTTCAATACCCTGTCTGGACTGAGGCGCACCATCGTATCGGTCGCAAATGCTAACTTTTGCTTGTTCTCCCTCAAGGTGCGCTGCATCAGCAGTGGCAATCTTTTACGTGTATTGAGCAGTCTTCGCTGCTGCTCTTCCAGCTGCCTGGCCGGGCTGGCTGATTGTAGTCGTTGCAGCAGGGCTTCAACTTTCTGTGATTTGCGCTCTAGCGCCAGCGCCATGATGCGCTGCAAGCGCATTTCCCGCTCATCAGCACGCTGTGCTCTTTCTGCCAATAGCTGCCCGGGGTTGCGCAGGCGTTTGTGCAGTGATTGCTGCATTTGCCGGCGCTTCTGTAATTCCTTGCGCATGTGGCTATGCAGCGTAGCCCTCAGGCCATTCAGGTAGTTGAGTACTTCGCTTTGATCAGGGCAGAGCAGTTCGGCGGCGGCTGATGGTGTGGCTGCCCGCAGGTCGGCAACAAAATCCGAGATGCTAAAGTCCACCTCGTGGCCAACTGCACTGACCACGGGTAGTTCGCTGTTAAATATGGCTTCGGCGACTGCGCGCTCGTTAAAAGGCCACAGGTCTTCCAGAGAGCCCCCGCCGCGTGTCACCAGAATCACATCAGGTCGCAGTTCGCCGCTCAGCCTATTGGCTTGCTTGATTGCGGTTACCAGCTGCGCCGCAGCACCGTCACCCTGGACCTGTGAGGGCAGGAGCGTCAAGCGTATGTCCGGCCAGCGCCGCTCGAAGACGGACAGCAAATCACGAATGGCAGCCCCAGTCGGTGACGTAATGATGGCGATATGGCCAATGCGCGAAGGCAGTGGGCGTTTGCGATCAAACCAGCCCGCGGCCTGAAGTTCGCGCTTAAGTTGTTCAAACGCCATAGCCAGCGCGCCGGCACCGGCGGGCTGCATACTATCGACGATCAGTTGGTAGTCGCCGCGTCCCTCGTACAGGCTGACCTTGCCAGTGACTTGTACTTGCTGGCCTGCTTCGGGTTGGAAGCGTACGCCAAAATTGCGACTTTTAAACATTGCACAGCGGATCTGTGCGCGTTCGTCTTTCAGCGTGAAATACCAGTGGCCCGAGCTGGGTTTGGCCAGGTTGGAGAGCTCGCCGATCACGCTAACACGCGGAAAGCAGTCTTCCAGTAGGGTTTTGGCCAAACGGTTAAGCTGGCCAACGGATAAAATATCATTGGGTGAGGGAGTCTGCATGAGCGAATTGTAGCGGTTAGTGCGCAAATGGGACAGATCGGCTGTGGTTTCGGTTTACTCAACTGGGGTGCATCCATTAAAATTGTCCGATTCACTCGCGATCATCGGAATAAGCTATGCTGCGAATCGCACAAGAAGCACTCACATTTGACGACGTCCTCCTGCTGCCCGGTTATTCGGAGGTGACGGCCAAAGATGTCAGCCTGCGTACCCGGCTCAGCCGCAATATCGAATTGAATATCCCCTTGCTATCGGCTGCTATGGATACGGTGACAGAAAGTCGCCTCGCCATTGCCTTGGCTCAGGAGGGCGGTATTGGCATCGTCCACAAAAGTATGAGCATCGAGCAGCAAGCTGCTGAGGTTCGTGCTGTCAAAAAGCATGAGAGTGGGGTGGTTAAGGACCCTATCACTATCAGCGCTGACGCGACTCTGGGTGATTTGATTGAATTGCGTCGCAAAAACCGCATCTCCGGGCTGCCGGTAATGGATAAGGGTGAGCTGGTGGGCATTGTGACCAGTCGTGACGTACGTTTTGAAGAAGATGCGTCAAAGCCAGTTTCCCAGATCATGACGCCGAAGGACAAGCTCGTGACTGTGCCGGAAGGTGCGGACATGGCGCTGGTGCGTGAGTTGCTCCACCGTAACCGTCTGGAAAAAGTCTTAGTGGTTAACGATCGCTTTGAGCTACGCGGTATGATTACGGTTAAGGACATGAATAATGCTCAGACCTATCCCCACGCCTGTAAGGACGAATCCGGGCAGCTGCGGGTAGGTGCGTCAGTGGGTACAAGCGCTGATACCGACGATCGTGTCGCCGCATTGATCGAGGCCGGCGTTGATGTGCTGGTGGTTGATACGGCCCATGGGCATTCGCGCAATGTATTGCAGCGTGTTGAGTCCATCAAGAAGCAATACCCCCATATTGACGTCATCGGTGGCAATATCGCGACTGCAGAAGCGGCCAAGGCGTTGCTAAAGGCTGGTGCTGATGCGGTAAAAGTCGGCATTGGCCCCGGCTCGATCTGCACCACGAGAATCGTAACGGGTATCGGTGTGCCACAGATCTCGGCAATTGCCAATGTGGTCGCCGCACTCAAAGGTACCGACGTGCCGGTCATCGCTGATGGTGGTATTCGCTTTTCCGGCGACATTTCCAAGGCGATCGCCGCAGGCGCGCACTCTGTCATGATGGGGTCCATGTTTGCGGGTACCGACGAGGCTCCGGGTGAAGTTGAACTGTTTCAGGGTCGAACCTACAAGTCATACCGCGGCATGGGCTCTATGGGTGCCATGTCCAAAACGCAGGGTTCCAGTGATCGTTACTTCCAAAGTGCTGATGAAGGTGTAGAGAAGCTGGTGCCTGAGGGTATTGAGGGCAGGGTGCCACATAAGGGTTCACTCTCCGCTATTGTTCACCAGTTGATGGGTGGCCTGCGTTCGGCAATGGGCTATACCGGTAGTGTTGATATCGACACCATGCGTACGCGCCCGGAATTTGCTCGTGTCACCTCTGCGGGCATGAACGAGAGCCACGTGCACGATGTGAGCATTACTAAAGAAGCGCCCAATTATCCGCGCGGTTAAGCCTTTACTCTATTCAGGTCTGGCGTCTGGCGCCCGGGCATAGAAAACTCCTACGGGGCCCCGGCCCCGTTTTAATTCCTGTCAGAGATTGAAAAATGCAAAACATCCACTCCCACCGCATTCTGGTCCTCGACTTTGGGTCGCAGTACACCCAGTTGATTGCCCGCCGAATTCGTGAAATTGGGGTGTATTGTGAAATTCACGCCTTTGATATGTCGGAAGACGATCTGCGTGCATTCAATGCAAAAGGCATTATCCTCGCGGGGGGGCCGGAGTCAGTAACAGCGGGTGAATCTCCACGCGCGCCGCAGTTGGTTTTTGAATTGGGTGTGCCAGTCTTGGGTATATGCTACGGCATGCAGACTATGGCGGAGCAGTTGGGCGGCAAGGTAGAGTCTTCGACGATTCGGGAATTTGGATACGCGCGCGTGGCGGTTGCGCAGGCGGGGCGGCTACTGGCAGATATTGCAGATCATCTCGAGGACGGGCGTTCCCAGCTGGATGTCTGGATGAGTCATGGCGATAAAGTATCCGCATTGCCCCCGGGCTTTGAAGTCATGGCAGAAACGCCATCGTGCCCCATTGCGGGGATGATGGATGAAAGCCGAAACTTTTACGGCGTGCAGTTTCATCCCGAGGTTACTCACACTCTTCAGGGAAAGCGCATCTTTGAGCATTTTCTGCTGAGCATCTGTCAGTGTGAAGCGTTGTGGACTGCGGAAAACATTATCAGCGACGCCATTGAGCGAGTACAAAAGCAAGTAGGTAGTGGCAAAGTTCTGCTCGGTTTGTCAGGGGGCGTTGATAGCTCGGTTGTTGCAGCGCTTCTGCACCGTGCAATTGGCGACCAGTTGACGTGCGTGTTTGTGGATAATGGCCTGCTGCGTAAGCAGGAAGGCGATCAGGTCATGAAGATGTTCGCCGACAATATGGGCGTAAACGTGATTCGCGCTGATGCAGCGGACCAATTTTTGTCGCGACTTATCGGTGCTAACGATCCCGAGGAAAAGCGAAAAATTATCGGCAATACCTTTATCGAAATATTTGATGAGGAGGCTGAGAAGCTTAAGGATGTTAATTTCCTTGCCCAAGGCACTATCTACCCGGATGTTATCGAATCGGCGGCGGCGAAAACTGGCAAAGCGCACGTTATAAAATCACACCACAACGTGGGTGGGTTACCGGATGATATGCGCATGGAGCTGGTGGAACCCTTGCGTGAATTGTTCAAGGACGAGGTTCGTAAGATTGGTCTGGAGCTGGGTCTGCCCTACGATATGGTCTACCGCCACCCATTCCCGGGGCCGGGTCTGGGCGTGCGGATTCTCGGTGAGGTCAAAAAGGAATATGCAGATATTCTACGCGAAGCCGATGCCATCTTTATCGAGGAGCTACACAAGGCGGACTGGTATCACAAAACCAGTCAGGCCTTTGCCGTTTTTCTGCCGGTTAAATCTGTCGGCGTTGTCGGTGACCAGCGCCGCTACGAGTACGTGATCGCGCTGCGCGCTGTTGAAACTATTGATTTCATGACTGCGCGCTGGGCGCATTTGCCCTACGAACTGCTGGAAACCGTTTCCAACCGTATCATCAATGAGATATCCGGTGTATCGCGGGTGACTTACGATGTGTCGAGTAAACCGCCGGCAACCATCGAGTGGGAATAAGCGCTTCTTATGCGTCGCGCAGCTGATGAGCGGTGGATGCGCCGTGCGCTGGAGCTGGCGGCACAGGCTGAACAGTGCGATGAAGTTCCCGTCGGCGCAGTCATTGTCCGTGACAATGTATTGATCGGTGAAGGCTTCAATCAACCCATCAGTGGTTGTGACCCGACGGCACACGCTGAAATAGTAGCCCTGCGCGACGCTGCAAGTCGCGATCATAACTACCGCCTGCCCGGATCTACCCTTTACGTGACAGTTGAGCCTTGTACGATGTGTGCGGGTTCACTAGTGCATGCACGTGTCGAACGCCTGGTTTATGGCACGACTGAACCTCGAGCCGGTGTTGTCGCCAGTCAGATGGAGCTGCTGTCCCAGCCTTTCTTCAATCATGGTGTTCAGGTCGAAGGCGGGGTACTTGCCGAGGAATGCGCGCAGCTAATGAGTCAGTTTTTCGCGAAAAAGCGAAAGCGTTAGTACTGTTGGCTGCTCACAGGGCTTTGTAGAAAGGGGCTAGGGCTGGCGGGAGCAAATCTTGAGCGACTTTGGGTGGGGGGACGCGGACTTTACTGATTTCTGTCCAAGTTAGCAGGCTGTAGTAGTGGCGGATATTCTGGACGTAATGTACGGCTTCGTCGCCACGCGCGAAGCCGAAGCGCGTTTTGCTGAAGTATTTGCGCTGCCGCAGCAGTGGCAGTCTTTCTTTCACGTCTTTCCAATGGTTGGGGTTGCCCCCTAACTCCTCGGTCAGTTTCCGTGCATCCTCAAGATGCCCGCGGCCGATATTGTAAGCAGCTAGGGCAAACCAGCTGCGGTCTGGCTCGCGGATATCATCGGACAGTAACTGATACATTTTCTTGAAGTAGCGAGCACCGCCTCGCAGGCTTTGGCGCGCGTCAAAACGATAGGATACCCCCATCTCCTTCGCCGTTCGGCGGGTCAGCATCATCATACCTTTGACGCCGGTTGGCGACACGGCTCGCGGATTCCAGTAGGACTCCTGGTAGCTGATGGCTGCCAGCAGGCGCCAGTCGATCTGGTATTCCAGAGCCACTTCCTCAATCAGGTCTTTGTATTCTGGTAGGCGTGCTTCAACATTTTGCACAAAGGTTTGGGAATTGATTTGGGTGTTACTTTCATTGTGGCCGTAAAAGCGCTCGACCAGGCTGGCAAGCTCGCCGGTATTCCGGTTTTTCTGGAAAAAGGCATCAAGCTCTTCCATCAGACGAGTGTTGTCATGTTTGTTGCTGAGGGCCCAGGCAAGGGCTCCCGGTTCACCTATGCTAAAAGCTACCCGTAGCTGGGGGTAGAAGCCCTTGTTGGTAATGTACTCATTGGAATCGATAACGGTGAAATCGATCTCGCCATTTTCCAATTGCTCAAGGAGATCTGTAGTTTCCAGTTTGGGGGGGGCGTCCCAGCTAAGCTCCGGATGTTCCTCAAGCAGCGAAATCAGGGTTTCTTCCTGGGCGCTGTTTTGCATTACACGCACATTCTTGCCTATGAGATCTTCAATGGTGTCAGCGTAGGCATTGCCTCGGCGGTAAATTACGAATTGCCTGACTTTCATATAAGTTGGTCCGAACTCGAAACTTCGGGTCCGCTCGGGGGAGGGGGTCAGGCTCGCGGCCGCGACATCGGCGCGGCCCTTTTCCAGGTTGATAAAGAGGTCGTCGATGCCGTAAACCGGGATAATCTCCAAATCAACGTCGAGATAGTCGGCAAACCTCTTGGCCAGAATGTACTCAAAGCCGGTGCCGCTGCCCCGGTTTTCGTAGTAGGTCGTCGGGCCATTGCGCGTTACGACTTTCAGTACACCTTCGCTGCGTATGCGCGCAAGGCTGTCCTGCTCTTCGCAGGCGATGAGCAGTAGGCTAACAACCAGCAAGATGCTGGTCTGAAACAGTTTGGTCGGTCGCACTATTAGTCCTGAAACCCTGTGGCGCCATTCTAGCGTCTGCAGCCTTATCCACGCCAGCTCTTCCTTGCGGTCCCAAAAGCGCCGGTTTTCATCCTCAAGGGTGCGAAAGGCGGGCTTGAAGATAAAAATTCGACGCCAAATCGATTACAATACCTGGCTTCCATTCAGCTGACTTAAAAGGCGCACTTGCTGCATGCTAATTCTTTCCGGACCACCCGCCTTATCGGATTTCCGCCTGGAAAAACTCAAGAGTGCTCTGCACGAAATAACGCCCTCCCTGCGCGGGTTGGCGGCGAATTTCGTCCATCTGGCAAAGGTGTCTGAGCCCCTGTCAGACTCGGAGTCGCAGGTGCTGGATTCGCTCCTGCGCTATGGTCCCGCTCAAGAGCAGGAGACGATTGAGGGGCTGTGCTTCATCGTGATACCGCGTTTCGGGACGATTTCGCCTTGGTCTAGTAAGGCGACCGATATTGCTCACAACGCAGGGCTAAGTAAGGTTCAGCGGCTGGAACGTGGGGTTGAGTACAGGCTGGCGTTGGATGAGGAACTGTCCGAGGCTGATCTGAGCGCCATTCGCCAGGTTCTGCACGATCGTATGGTCGAAACTGTCCTATCCTCTGTGAAAGACGCCGAGGCGCTGTTCACAGAGCAGGAGCCTGCCCCCTTGTCGACGGTCGCCGTATTGACTCAGGGGCGTGACGCTTTGATGGCGGCCAATAGCAGTCTTGGTCTGGCGCTGGCCGACGATGAGGTGGACTACCTGCTCGATGCCTTCCAGCAGCTTCAGCGAGACCCCACAGACGTAGAGTTGATGATGTTTGCCCAGGCGAACTCTGAGCATTGCCGTCACAAGATCTTCAATGCCAGCTGGACGATTGATGGCGAGGAGCAGCCTTACTCACTCTTCAAAATGATCAAGAATACCTATGCTGAGGGCGGTGAAGACGTGCTCAGCGCCTATTCGGACAATGCCGCGGTCGTGGCAGGACCTCAGGCCGGGCGTTTCTACCCAGAGCCGGGTACGGCTGAATACCGCTATCATCATGAAAATATTCACTTGCTGATGAAAGTGGAAACCCATAACCACCCGACTGCCATTGCGCCTTTTTCAGGTGCGGGCACAGGCAGCGGCGGTGAAATTCGCGACGAGGGCGCGGTCGGTCAGGGGTCGAAGCCGAAAGTGGGGCTGACCGGATTCAGTGTTTCAAACCTGCAATTGCCTGGGGCACTGCAACCCTGGGAAGAGAATTATGGCAAGCCTGATCGCATTGTATCGGCGCTGGATATTATGGTGGAAGGACCGATTGGCGGCGCTGCATTTAACAATGAATTTGGTCGCCCCAATATTTGCGGTTATTTTCGCACGTACGAGGAAACGGTACCCGGCCCTGCCGGTACTGAGCGCAGGGGCTACCACAAACCCATCATGATTGCCGGTGGCTATGGCAATATCAAAGCCGAACATGTTGAAAAACCACCGTTCTCCGCTGGATGCAAACTGGTAGTACTGGGTGGCCCCGCGATGCTGATCGGTTTGGGCGGCGGTGCTGCCTCCTCGATGAGTTCAGGCAGTTCGAGCGCCGACCTAGATTTTGCCTCGGTGCAGCGTCAGAACCCGGAGATTGAACGTCGCTGCCAGGAGGTGATAGACCGCTGCTGGTCGCGCGGTGCAAACAATCCCATCGCCTTTATCCACGACGTTGGCGCTGGCGGCCTCTCAAATGCCTTTCCTGAGCTGGTCAAAGATGGCGGTACCGGCGGCAGGTTTAATATCCGTAAGGTGCCCAATGCCGAGCCGGGCATGTCGCCACTGGAAATCTGGTGTAATGAGTCTCAGGAGCGTTATGTCATGGCGATCCGGCCTGATGACTTGGCGGATTTTGTCGCCATATGCGAGCGTGAGCGCTGCCCCTATGCCGTGGTGGGTGAGGCGATTGACGAGCAGCACCTTGTGCTGGGTGATACACACTTTGACAATAAGCCTGTGGACCTGCCGATGAACGTTCTGTTCGGCAAGCCACCCAAAATGCATCGTGAGGTAACCAGCGGCAACTTCGAACGACAGACTCTGGCCTTGGAGGGCCTGGATCTGGAAGAGGCGGCCGAACGACTTCTGCGCCTGCCCACAATTGCCAGTAAGCAGTTCTTGATTACGATTGGCGACCGTTCGGTGACCGGCCAGGTTCACCGCGACCAGATGGTGGGCCCCTGGCAGGTGCCTGTTGCGGATTGTGCCGTGACTACAGTGTCCTATGACTCCGATGCCGGTGAGGCAATGTCTATGGGCGAACGTACTCCGATGGCGCTGATTGATGCGCCAGCAAGCGCGCGTATGGCGGTTGCAGAAGCCATTACCAACATAGCTGCAACACGCATTGAAAAACTGTCAGATATCAAACTCTCGGCAAACTGGATGTGCGCGGCAGGTCACCCGGGCGAAGATGAGCGCCTTTACTCAGCTGTCAGGGCTGTGGGAATGGAGCTGTGTCCGGCCCTTGGATTGACGATTCCAGTCGGCAAAGATTCCATGTCAATGCGCACTGTGTGGAGTGAGGGCAGCGAACAGAAGTCGGTGACAGCGCCGACATCGCTGATTATATCTGCCTTCGCGCCTGTGGTAGATGTGCGCGCAACCGTTACCCCTCAGTTGCAACAGCTTGACGACGATACCTGCCTGCTGCTGGTAGATCTCGGCAATGGCAAGAACCGACTGGGCGCTTCCTGCCTAGCGCAGGTTTACAATCAGATTGGTGAAGAGGCGGCAGACCTCGACAGGCCCGAGGCCTTGGTGGGCTTCTTCCGTGCGATGCAATCATTGCTCGAGTCCAATCGCATTCTGGCATACCACGACCGCTCTGACGGTGGCCTGTTTGTGACCGTCGCCGAGATGGCATTTGCGGGACATTGCGGAATTGACGTTGATCTGTCTGCGCTTGAAGGTGCAAGCCACGCGGTCATGTTTTCAGAGGAACCGGGCGCGGTTCTTCAAGTCCGCCGCAGCGAATTGAATGCGGTTACAGCGTGTTTTGCCGACGAAGGACTGGCAGAGCAGCTGTTTGAGATCGGTTCGCCGAGCGCTGACGATACAATTAAAATCCGCCGTCAAGCTGAGATTGTGTTCGACAAGCCGCGCAGCTATTGCCAGCGCTTGTGGGCGCAAACCAGTTACGCCATTCAATCACTGCGTGACAACGCTGAATGTGCGCAGCAGGAATACGATGCAATTCTTGCGGATGATCCGGGTTTAAGTGTCAAGCTGACCTACGATGTTAATGATGATGTTGCGGCGCCGTACATCAATGGCGGCAGTAGGCCACGCATCGCCATTCTACGAGAGCAGGGTGTTAACGGTCAGATGGAGATGGCGGCCGCTTTTGATCGAGCGGGCTTTAGTGCCGTCGATGTTCATATGAGTGACATCCTCTCGGGGCGCCAGTCGCTGGCAGATTTTAAGGGACTGGCGGCCTGTGGCGGCTTTTCCTACGGTGATGTGCTTGGTGCCGGTGAGGGCTGGGCGAAGACGATTCTGTTTAATCCGCAGGCGCGAGATGAATTCGAGACCTTTTTCCAACGCGGCGACAGCTTTGCATTGGGCGTTTGCAACGGCTGCCAGATGATGTCAAACCTGCGAGACCTGATCCCCGGTGCAAGTCACTGGCCGCGCTTTGTGCGAAATCGGTCCGAGCAGTTTGAAGCCAGGTTTTCGCTGGTGCAGGTCAATGACTCGCCCTCCATCTTGTTGTCGGGAATGGCGGGCACGCATATGCCAGTTGCCGTGGCTCACGGTGAGGGTCGGGCAGAGTTTCGTGATCAAGCTCATCTGGAGCAGTGTCTTGGCAACGGAACTCTGGCGCTTAGTTTTGTCGATAATCATGTGCGCACAACGGAAGCCTATCCGGCCAACCCCAATGGGTCGCCCGCAGGTGTCACGGGTATAAGCAGTGAAGATGGCCGGGTTACCATTATGATGCCCCACCCTGAGCGGGTTTTCCGCGCGGTGAGTAATTCCTGGCATCCGGCGGACTGGGGCGAAGATAGCGGTTGGATGCGCATGTTCCGAAATGCTCGTGTTTGGGTCGATTAACGCCCAATTGCGGGAACCCTTCCCCGTAAATAGACAATTAGCGCGCTTCGCTTGCTATACTCCGAGGCTTTTCAAATTGCCGTGGTGGTGAGTGCCTCGGCGAAACTACTTTAAGAATGGTGCTGCAGCGAGCAGCGTTGACGGTGGGTCAAGAATGTTAAACAAGTATCCTTGGTGGAAGAACATCCTGATTTTGCTGGTGATCAGCTTCGGGTTGTACTACGCCGCTCCTAATCTGTACAGCCCTGATCCGGCTATACAGATATCGGGTGAGAGCAGTGGCACGGTGCTGGGCGACGGCGAGTTGCGAAAAATCACGCAATCGCTAGATGCTGCGGGTATCGAACACTTTGGCGAATCTGTTTCTGAGAAGGGTAACTCCGCGCTGATTCGTTTGCGCGATCGCGAACAGCAGCTCACCGCCCAGAAGCTTATACAGCGCGCGCTGGGTGACGGTTATATTGTCGCCCTCAATCTGGCGCCCACTACCCCTGACTGGTTGACTGCAGGCGGCGGTCAGCCGATGAAGCTTGGTCTGGATTTGAGCGGCGGTGTCCACTTCCTGCTGGAAGTCGATATTGACAGTGCAATTGCCAGTCGTCAGGAATTTTACAGCACCGGCATCAAGCGGGTTTTGCGTAAAGAGCGAGTGAGAGGCCTTGTTCAGTTGCAGGACGATGGCGTCATCACCGGCCGTTTTGCGAGTGAAGAATTGCGCGACAAAGCCGTGCGCACCATTCGAAGTGAATACAATGAGCTGCAGGTAACCAAAGCTGCCGATGGCGAAGAGTTCACCTTTGATGCACTGATTGGTGAGCAGACCCGCAAGGAAATTGAGAATTATGCAGTCGAACAAAACCTGACAACACTACGTAACCGTGTCAATGAACTGGGGGTTTCCGAGCCTCTGGTTCAACGTCAGGGGAAAAACCGGATTGTGGTTGAACTGCCGGGCATTCAGGACACGGCAGAGGCCAAACGGATTCTCGGTAAAACGGCCAATCTGGAGTTTCGTCTCGAGGCGCGCTACGACGCCGCCCCGTCTGAGCGCCAGCAATTTGAATTTCGCTCCAACGATTATGGCAGCTCGGCAGCGTGGCTGGAGCGCGATATTGTCATTACGGGTGAGCGCGTAGCCAACGCCCAAGCAGGTTTTGATCAGCAGACGGGCCAGGCCCAGGTCAATATTACGCTCGACAGTGAAGGTGGTGCGATGATGCACCGAATTACACGTCACAATATTAATCGTCGTCTGGGTGTACTCTTTATTGAGCGAAAAACCCGCACGACCTATGTCCCCGCAGAAGATGGTAGCGAAAAAGTCATCAAAACGCCCTACGATGAGAAGCACATCATCAGTCTGGCAACCATCAAGGACGCGCTGGGTGTTCAGTTCAGAATTACTGGGCTTGAGAATGCGACCGAAGCCGCTGAATTGGCCCTGCTACTCAGAGCTGGTGCGTTGGCTGCGCCAATCGATTTTGTTGAAGAACGAACGGTTGGGCCTTCTCTGGGCGCGGAAAACATCAAGCAGGGGGTGCTCTCGGTTCAGATCGGTCTGGCGATGGTTGCCGTCTTTATGGCGCTGTACTACCGCGTGTTCGGCGTCGCTGCCGTCATCGCACTGAGCGCCAATATGGTCTTGCTGATTGCTGTCATGTCAGCGCTTTCGGCAACACTGACCCTGCCAGGTATTGCGGGTATTGTGTTGACGGTCGGTATGGCGGTGGATGCCAATGTGTTGATTTTTGCGCGTATTCGTGAGGAGCTTAAAAATCGTGCGTCGCCTCAGCAGGCGATATCGTCAGGTTTTGATCGCGCATTTGTGACCATCATGGATGCGAATATCACGACTCTGTTGGTAGCTGTCATTCTCTATGCGGTAGGCACCGGCCCGGTGAAGGGTTTCGCGGTAACGCTGTCGATCGGTATATTGACGTCCATGTTTACTGCCATCATGGGTACCCGCTCCATTATCAATTTGATTTACGGCGGCCGCCGTGTCAATAAACTGGCGATCTGAGGTTGGACATGTCGGATAAAATTATCAATTTCATGGGCGCGCGCAAAATTGCGGCCGTCGCCTCTATTGCCTTTGTCATAATTTCTATCATTTCGCTGGCCGTGAAAGGTCTCAACTTCGGTCTCGATTTCACTGGCGGCACCTTGGTGGAAGTGGTTTATGAAAAGCCGCAATCACTGGATTCTGTCCGGTCAGCCTTGAGCGAAGCAGGCTACGAACAGGCGATAGTGGTGAATTTCGGTGCCGATACCGACGTCCTTGTGCGCTTGCCTCAGGGCTTGAGCCCGGAACTGGGCGAACAGATACTGACGGTGCTGGAAGAATCAGCGGGTAGCGCGGTTGAGCTGCGACGAATCGAGTTTGTGGGGCCTCAGGTGGGTGAGCAGCTTCGTGAACAGGGTGGATTGGCTATCCTGATGGCGCTGATTATTGTCCTGATCTACATATCCATGCGCTTCCAGCTTAAATTTGCATTTGGTGCGGTTATTGCGCTGGGCCACGATGTTATTGTAGTGCTTGGCGTCTTCTCACTGTTCAGCTTTGATTTCGATCTGACGGTGTTGGGGGCCTTGCTGGCAGTCATCGGTTATTCTTTGAATGACACTATTGTCGTTTCCGACCGCATTCGCGAAAACTTTCGCAAGTTGCGTAAGCAATCTTCCCTGGACGTCATCAATATTTCCCTGACCGAAACGCTGGGGCGTACATTGGTCACCTCATTGACCACCTTGCTGGTATTACTGGCCTTGCTCTTTGCTGGTGGTGAAATGATTAACGGCTTTGCCAAAGCGCTGACAATTGGCGTACTGGTGGGGACCTACTCATCCATTTATGTTGCGGCAAACTTTATGTTGACGCTGGGTTTGACCAAAGAAGACCTGATGGTGCCGGAAAAGGAAGGCGAGGCAATCGACGATCTACCCTAGGCATTTTCGTGCAGGCATTGTTTGTAAGCGACATTTCAGCCTTCAATTGAAGCGGGCCAGTGATCGGGGGTGAGCATGATGCGCTCTCCCGCGCTATTCACCAGCATAACGGGCCTGGATGTCGCGAGACTGATGACGCTGTCATCAATGGTAGTAGCCCCTTGTTCGTCTGCAAGCCAACGTGGTTTGACCAGATAGCGCCAGTCGGTCAGGTTCTGGCTTTCTAGGAAATCTGATTTGGTCCACCACAACCCGCGCGGGTGCTCAGGATTAATGTTTTCGTGCACGGGAGTTCCCCGGCGGTGATGAAACAGCCAACCTTTGAAAGCCACTTCCTGTTTTAAATCACCCAAGGAAAATTCCGACAAAACGTGTTGTGCAGCTGGCGTGTCGATAAGTGCAAGCTGATGGCTGTGCATTCTTCGCCACTTGATATCAAAGCGGTCGCGACTGTTCGGCCCCAGCCAGTAACTGAGATCGTCGCCACGAACGAGTGGCGACGGGGTCGCCATAAAGTATTTAACGGCCAATTCCAGGTGTATTGTTTGTTGGCGGCGGTGACAAAAGTAGAGAATGTCGAGTTCGCCCAGCGTTCTGCCGGCATCTCTGATCGGCAGGTTGTGAGTAATCAACTCGGTTTCTCTGTCGTTGAGCAGGAAAAAATGCCACAGCGCTTCAAACACCAGCCCCAGTCGCTGCGAGCGGCAGTGCTCGGTCAGGTAGTTATGCAGGGCTGACGGGTTGGCATCCAGTGCGAGTAAGGCATTGTAGCGATCTTCGTGCAGTTCAAAGGCGGGTGCGGTAACCTTGTCGGCCAGATTGCCAAAGTCAGCAATCAGGGGCGGGGCGAAGCAGGCCCAAGCCAGTTGCCGCACGAGCGGGTCATTGAACGAGCGCAGTATGTCTTTCATGTGGACACTGCCAGTGTGGCTATACAACCCAGATTCACCTTATCGGTTGAGCGCATGGAATCATTTCGAAATATTGGCATAGTGGGACGCGAAGGTAACGGTGTTGCCGAAACCTTGCAACGTCTTGTGCGTTTTTTGCAATCCCGGGGCTTGACCGTCGTGCTCGGTGAGCAGATTGCGCCTTTGTTGCCCAAACACGAATTGCGTGTAAGCCCGCGCAAGATGATTGGTGAAGTCTGCGATCTCATAGTTGTTGTCGGCGGTGATGGCAGTTTTCTGGGTGCAGCGCGAACCCTGTCGCGTCAACCGGCTCCTGTCTTGGGAATCAATCGCGGGCGGCTGGGTTTTTTGACCGATATTTCGCCGGATGAACTGGAAGAGCAGATTGGTGCGGTGCTAGACGGACATTACACCCTCGAAAAGCGGTTCTTGCT
>JBFKDP010000008.1:0-32267 GCA_041619575.1 Litorivivens sp. | reverse complement strand
CGGGAACAAGCGTTACTGCTTGTCCAAATGTTGCAACTAGGCCTATATCCCGCCCCGCCACTGTAATGTCGGCGAAAATTGCCCGTCCTGCAGCATCCTCCGTGACTTTGGAAACCTTGTAATCCAGTTCTTTTGGTACTGCGACATCGTACTCTCGCTGACGCATTTCGTAGGGGTGCCATAGGGAAATGGTATGCGAAGGCGATTTAAGTGACGTACTTTCTCGGATTATCCTGGACGCCATCCACAGGATCGCTCTCGGAAAACTCGCCGGGCATGGCTCTTCTTTGCGCTGTGCATGGGCAAAGTGCTCCCGGTTAATCTCTCCTCTTCTGGCTACCACCTCCTCGTTGCAAAACAGACAGACGCAGCCGCAGGCGCTCCCACGCGGCACCTCGTCAGGACCAACGATCTCGTCGCTCTCTCGGCGTTTTGCAAAGGGCAATAGCAATTCATTCATATAGCTATTGTATCCGCAGCGGATGCAGCTAAAAAAGTTTGTCGTACAGCCGGGCAAAAGTAATTGCACCGCCCCTCCCACGGGATATGATAGCCTTGAACTGACTACCCTCGCTCCAGCCTCCTATGCCTAACTACGACGTTGACACACCGACTCCCGAACTACGTTCATTGGTAGAACGACTGACAGAAAAACATGCAAGCCAGAACTCTCTTCTGGCCGGGCTTGGATGGCTTTTCGGAAAGCATCCCTATAGCGAAATAATTAATGCAGCAGCCAAGAGTTTGCTCGCTTCAGACAACATTAATCCAGTCGCCGCATACCAAATTGCCTGGGAGGCCAGAAGACATTTAGGGAGCCAGATATTTGGAATCGCTGAGGGGCCATGCGAGCAGCTGTTGCGCCACGCCGCTGAGGCCGGTGTTGAGCCAGCCATAGAGCACATCGCTGGCTTCATGGGCGTCGTTGATGGTCCTAACCGCGAGTTTATCGCCCGTTGTCTAATGAAGTTGCCAGTAACTCACCCTCTCCGTCAGAGTAACGACGAAGCGATCAACTTCACTGCCAATCGCTTGGCTTACCGCAATAACAGCCATTATTCGGCGATGAAGGAGGGATTCATCACGGTTGACCGGTGGAACCAAGACCGGCTGCTCTTTGAGCAATGTGATTCCGTACCCGAAATAGTGTTTCTAATGACGCTTCTCGACGTGCATCGCGATGCAGAGCCAGCAGGGCCACTGCTTCTAGTGGAACCTCAATTCGCAGTAGACCACTATATAACTGTCGATTTTATGGTTGAGGGAAAGGTCGCCGTCGAGATCGATGGTGCTGCCTACCACTCCTCCCCAGAAGCCAAAGACCGTGATGCGCGGCGCGATGAGAAGATATCGAGGCGTGGATTAAAGGTGATTCGTATACCTGCAGGTGATCTGCTTAAAGACCCAAGACCATTTGCTGATCACGTTTTATCTGAAGCAATGCCGCATCGCAAAGACCGACTTAACAAAGAGCGGCTGGAAAAAGATGCCGCCGCACGCGCTGCTGCTAGACCGCAATGGCTCAATACAATACTGAAAACTGTTGATGACTTTATCGGGTAGTGTAGCTGTTTCAAGCTGGGAATATCTCGCCCGGCTCGCCATCAGATAAGTAACAGATTCTATCCCGCAGTACTTTCGCTTCGTCATCAAGCGGACACAGCACATCAGAATTCTTTCTGCGCTTGCTCCCATAAGTTAAATGCAGGTATCCGTCCTTAGTGAGTCTAGCCTCAAGCAGATCGCACGCGTCTCCATCACCGATCAAAGGATTAATTAATACCTTCCGCCCTGCTCGCTTCCAGGCCTGTAGCTTCTGGATGACCGGCATGTAACTCTGCGAGTGCATACCCGTCATTCCAAAACCACCTCAATATCGTTAGGAACGTCGAACTTTTTCTCGCAGTGATCACACTCGACATCCTTGACCCCTCTCGGATCGACGACCCAGCCTTCATTCAAGCAACCGCAATGCGGGCAATCAACCTGCCCTTTATAGACGTCAAATCGTAGTTTCATTGTTTTCTCCTAAGTAATTCTGACACCCATTTTTATGCAGCCCATGAGCCACATAAAAATGGGGGCAAAGCCCCCTTACAATCTTTCACTGACAGTCGATCCCACGCAGCACATGTGGCCGCCAGGCGGGATTTAGTTGCTCTCCCGTCGCTTGGCCAAAAATCGTGCGGCATCGTCACGAATGATATTCACCAGATCATCTGGGCAATCGTAGAACTCAAGCTCAAGCGTTGAGAAACGCAAAAACGCCAAACGCTTATAGTCACCAGCAACCTCTACAGCGCGGTCACCGTATACGATCCCCATCGGATAGGTGCCGGCAAAAACCCGATGAGCCAACCGATCATGATCGGAAATGGTATCGACGGATTTGAGCCGTTGAGCAATCTCCACCGATGGTCTAACAGGTTCTTCTCCCGTCCCAACCTTCGATGCTGTTGCGTCAATCATGGCCTCGATTTTTTGGTAGAACTCATCGAGTTTGCCCTGCTGCTCAGCCTTGCCTTGCGCGATCAGGTAACCCAGCATCCCGCTTGGGAACGCGTCAATGATGGTTAATAGTGATCCAAGTCGAGGACTTGGAATATCGCGGACTGCTGAGCCCGTGTGAGCGTTGTGCTCATTAATGAGAACATGATCCATATAGCCTCCAATAGCGATCATAGAGGCATACACCACCCCCGGAGGGGCAGCGATGCCCCCGTGGGGTTTACCGGTTAGTCCGGCGTGGTTGAGATCAGGTCAGCAAAGACCCACGCTCCGTAATGGAGCGCGAGTCCCGCTGATTTTTGGGGGGTCCCCGTTTAGCCACATGAGCCAATTTCACCGCATGCAGTGCAAAAGTCGCATCCATCCTTGCGGATAACCGCATTGACGCCGCATTCTTTACACTGCTTGCCGGGCATAAAGGCTTGGGCTTTTTGCTCTCCAGCACCATTCTCAACGTGATGAAAAATTCCCATCTCGCTGACCGGGGTGCCATTGTTATCAAGGATGCCGAGCATCCGATAACGATGAAGAATCAACCGCGCTATATAAGCCACTGTTGATGGCTGCGTTTCCTGCTTGCCCTCCTGATTGCCCGGGATCTTCGCGAGAAAATCACCTTGCGGTTCGGGGAAGTCGCGCAATGAACGCAGTTTCTTCGCTATCCACGCAGGGTCCAGAACCCGCATGTCGATAGAGAGCGCCTTGCATAGGCCATCCAAGGCCTCGGGGTACGCGCCAGCCAGCCACATGCTGAACGGGCGATGCGTACCATCAGGCAGTACCAGCTCCTTAAGGAACAACACAAAGTCATCACCCGTTGCCGGGTTTTTGACATCCACGCTCCAGCTTAACGTACCGTCGGTGCCAGTTTTTGGCTCCTTCAATGCGAACATGCTGTCACGCAGCGGTGTGTCACCGATTTCCTCAAAGGTTCCCAGTTGAGTGCAACGATAGTCGACCAGTTTTGCCAGCGCCGCGACATGCGACGGGACAATCACCGGCTGATCGTTGCCAGGCATTTGCAACTCGAAGGGTTTACCCTGGGTTTTAACCAGAGCGTCGAGTTTGGCTTTCAGCCACCCCCGATCCTCAGAGCGCATATCCATTGACAGAGCCTTCGCCAGCGCCCCCAAACCACGGGGTTGCTCTTGGCCGTTGACCCATACTTCGAACGGACTGTTCTTGCCATTTTCAACGTGACCCACAAACACCGCAAAGGAGCTCTCCGGGCTTTTCACCATATAGGTGACAGCTGGGTTGCCTTCAGGGGTTTCCGGGCGACTCGGCCAGCGCAACGATGCGAGGGCCGGCGTCGGGACGGTGTCGATCCGAATCTTTCGATCCGGGTTCTGGTCGTCCAGGTCGCTGGGCGCCTGAGCCTTTGGAGTCACTTCCAGTACAGCACCGGTTACGTCATTGGGGCGGTAGGTTGTGATACCTTTCAGGCCAGACTTATAAGCGCGTTCGTAAATATCTTTGAACTCATCAAACGGTATGTCCTCGGGGCAATTGATGGTTTTAGAAATAGCACTGTCGATAAACGGCGCTACTGCTTCAACCATTGCCAAGTGGTCATACGGCGACATTTCCAAAGCATTCACAAAACTTTCTGGCAGGTTATCGGGATCTCCACCGTCTTCGACATACAGCCGATAGGCATGATCCATAACCTGGTACGCTTTTTTGCTGCCATCTTCCATCCGCTTATTGCGGGTGTAATGCCAACTAAACGCCGGTTCAATCCCATTGCTCGCATTGTCAGCGAATGCAAGCGAGATCGTGCCGGTCGGGGCAATAGACAACAGATGGCTATTGCGGATGCCGTGTTCAGCAATCCCATCACGAATGTGTTTGGGAAGGCGCTTCACAAAGGCACTATTGAGGTACTTCTCCTTGTCGAACAAGGGGAACGGCCCCTTCTCTTTCGCCAGCTCAATAGAAGCCAGATAAGCTTCGTCGCGCATCACTTCTGCCATCTCGGCCGCGAACTTACGCCCCTCAGGACGGTCATAACGCAAACCCATTAAGCACAGAAGACTACCCAGGCCGGTAAAGCCCAAGCCGATACGGCGTTTAGCCATAGCTTCTTTACGGTGTTCCTCCAGAGGCCATTCCGTTACGTCCAACACATCGTCCAGCATACGCACGGCAGCGCGCACACCCTCTTTGAAAGTGGCCCAACAAAAGGTCACTTTCCACGAGTCTGGATCTGGAACAGCATGGGCACCCAGAAAGATCGAGCCGAGACAGCAGCAACCATACTTCGGAAGAAACTGCTCTCCACAGGGGTTACAAGCATCGATCACCTCTACGTAGTAGAGATTGTTTTCCTGGTTAACGCGATCAATAAAGACCACGCCTGGATCAGCATGACGGTAGGTGTTATCCATGATCGCATCCCAGATTGTCTGGGGATCGATCACTTCATAAACCCATTTGCCGTCATCACGACGGTAAGCGCCAGCGTTGATTTTTTCATCCGAGGGCTCAGCGACATGCACCAATTCAAACATCTCTCCGGCAGCCTTTGCTTCCATGAAAGCATCGGTCACCGCGACAGACATATTGAACTGAGTGAGTTCGCCTTTTTCTCGTTTCGCAACGATAAAGTCGAGAATATCGGGGTGGTCAATTCTTAGAATTGACATCTGTGCTCCTCGACGAGCGCCTGCAGATTCTACGGTCTTGCAGCTACGGTCAAAGACCTTCATGTAACTCAGCGGGCCGCTTGCTTTGCTGCCGGTGCCTTTCACTTTCGCGCCACGAGGGCGGATCTTCGAAAAGCAAAAACCGACCCCTCCCCCCTTGCGCATAGTTTGAGCACTTTCTTCCAGTGCCCGGTATATGCCAGGGAGAACGCCGTCGTATCCGCTGGTGGCATCGCCAATTGGTTCAACGAAACAATTGATGAGCGTAGCCAGTAGACTGGTTCCTGCAGCAGAATTGATTCGGCCACCCATGATGACACCCAAGACGCGCTGAGCTTCTGCAAAAGCAGATTCCCAAACATCCGGTTGTTTCTCATTGGCTGCCAACGCCTTTGCAACACGAACACGAATCATGTCGCGCGCGAGCAACCCGGGTTCTTGCTTCTCCGGGCCTTTGGCGTATTTTTCGATAAGCGCTTCTTCGCACACCTCTTGCAGAGGACGGTCGAAATAGATCGCTTGTTCGAGCCCCGAATTCGGAGCGGTGATTGTAGTTTCCATGTGATGCCTCCAGTTTGGTTTGGTTTTGGAACAATCAAGCAGGAGACACAGCATGATGCCGCGTCCCCTAAAGGTGCAGATGCCTTTCCTGCAGATTAGATAAGAGCCTCCGTCAGAGGCAGACGCGACAACCCTCGGTCGGGTTATCGCCCGACGGAGGGGAATTGAATTGTGAGTACTACGTGGAATGCACTTTATTTTGAGTGGGGAGCGACCACTATCAGAGGGCTGCGAGTTCGCAGTCACCTATGAATCCGTATAGTGCAAATATTCCTACATTCTGGCTAAAAATCAAACAGGTCTTCAGCACTGTAATATTTCGTTACACAGGTTAATCTATGCACATGCGCACTTTATATTAGCGGCCTTGCAGCTCAGGCCTCCTAGCGCGATTGCGCAGACACGGCAAAATGACCCAACGCACCAACCCAACACTATTGATTGCGGTGAACAGCACATTCTGGATCAACACCTTATCGTCCCCAATCCAGCTGGCGTAGACGACCATCGCCACCGACGAAAGCAGGAAAAGCACATAGCCATATGGGCTTACCCGAATGTTTAGCGCTAAAAGGATGGCACCGGCTGGGCCGGCATACGTACCAATCCAGCCAAGTGTATCCATCATCCGCTAACCTCCACGCCAGCGGAGCTGGTGCGAAGAAATGGCAGATTCAACTGCGGTACTAGCCCAGCATTAGCCAACGCGTTCTGCAGATCCTCCGTAATCGCGTCCAGGTCAATCGCGCGGGTCTCACCTCGAAGGACGGTCATCTGCAGACCGAGGATCAGCTGCGTAGCCCGGTCAACGATGGCGGCCACCTGCTCGGATTGCATTTCAAGGCGGATCGGGACTTGCGCCCGGGCACCGCTATCGAATCGATGAAGATCCAGCGCGCACAGGGATTCCCCCTCTTGGATTTTCTCGCATAACCCGTCGACATCCTCATCAAACAATGGATCGACGTCCGCAAAATGAGGCATCTCGGCCAAGGCCTCTTGATTTGGTTCGAGCTGCCAACGCCTAAGGGCAGCAAGTATTGTCGCAGTCTCTCTCGGCTGAAGTATCACGATAACCCCCTTAATGCCTCACAACTGGTTGATAGCGTTCGAGGGCCGACATAAGCCCCCCGTCCACTTTCAATACGAATGGCGTATCCTCACTCTCACTCAGCACTTTCAGTCGGTGAGCGGCGCGGCGCACAAATTCTTCCCTTAATGGATCTGGCAGCTGGGCAACAGCTTCGGCCAGCAATACTTGGTACAACTTAGTCTCGGCGTCCAGATCATCAGTTCCGGTTTCGACCAAATCAGTCAGCAACCCAACCAGTTCCATCGTATTCGCAGCGTTCAAGTAAAATCCCCTTTTTGGTTGGCTCAGTGATGCTGATGCGCAGCACCAATACCGACGTGCGCATCTTGCGACATAACACCCTGGCAACGCCCGGCACCCACTCCATGTTGGGGCGCATGAGCTGCCAGGTTTTTAGGTATGTCGGTCAGTGACAGAAAGTAGAGCTTAGTGAGTTCGCGCGCTATTAAGTCAGACTCCGCGCGATCAAAATTGCTGCCACCGCCGCGTACCGCTTCTTCCAGTTCTTGGGTCTGTGTCAGAGCGAACGATTCAACCCAGAACTCAATATCACGATCACCCCAGCGTGTTTCAGTTGTGGACGGCCAGCGATCCATCCAGCGATCTTCCGCACCATCCCCGCCAGTAATGTCAAAGGTGTGCTTTCCGGCGGCAGCGACGCAGTGAGAAAAGATAACTTCTTCCGCCTCACCGCTATCAGGGCAAGTTTCCACGCGATAGAGGATGCGAAGCTCTGGCTCCTCCCCTATGTCGCGGAGCATACGAGCTAGTCCCAACGCAAACGTTGCGCAGTGGCCCTCCGTAAACCGCTCGGATTTTCCGTGAAGCGCCGAAAACTGGTTGATCGCATCAATTACACGTTCTTCGTTATAGGCTGAAGGCGCCTTTGTATCGAGGTGTTTGGCTTCAGGCATGAGCGGCCTCCTTTTTCTCGACGTCTTTTATCGACCAGCGAACATCCTGATCTCCGGCGGCCAATATCTCCCAACCATGATCGAAATCTTGGAGTGTATTCCCGAAGGCCGCTTCTCTGACCGCTGCCTCCGCGGCCTCAGCAAAGTCGGCGCTAGCGGTATCAACTTCGCCGCCTGCCGTCTGGCTAAGGTCAACAAAGGTAGTAACTGTCTTGCTCGCGCTGAGCGGGTCGACAACAGTGCCTTCTAGCTCTACTGCCTCACCGGTTAGAACCTTGATCGCCCAGTAAAGATCAGGGCGATGTTGCTGCAGGTAGACCATGGCCGCAGCTTCATCCACGGAGCATTCAAAGCCAACGGGGTCACTAGATCGATCATGTCTGGCGTGGGCGTCCTTGAGCGCAAAGAACTGAGCAATTCGATAGTCGTGCGCGGCCATCCACTCGGCTACCGCGTCTGCAGGGTAATCACCACGCCAACCGCATTCCGCCAATTTCAGTATCTCACCGGCCTCCGCTTCCTTGAGATACTTCGCTGCGTCGAATTCTACGGTCACTCGCTGACAGTCTGTGTGTGCTTCAGCAGGAACGTCGAACAAAGGCAGCTCAAGCTCGACATCATCCGGGAACGTGATTCCAGCACACCCTGCATCGAGGGCGGCCTGAATAATAAGGTCATGGCGACTTGCTTCTGCGCCCGCCGGAACGGGGAAATCGCGCACATCAAACTGGTATTCTCTGTCTTCGCAGACATCAAGCGTGTACCAATATTCACTTGGCATATCGGTAGTGCCGTCACGATATGTGTGGTACACCGTCACGCCGCGCCACGTCATCAGAGCCTCCGGCTCAACCCATGTCATTGGCATCAGGCGTCCTCCCCTTCAGCAAAGAACATCGAGTCAGTGAAGTCGAGCAGGACTCGAAGTACTCGCCCGTTCGAATCCTTCTGGGCATAGACTACTTGGGTGCCATCGCATTGCCCTGCGTGCGTTGCTACCGCTACCGGATAACCATTGTCGTAGAGAGAACCGATCTGTTCTGAAAGCGTGGTTTGACAGGCGCCGTTGTAGGATAGCTCTCGGCTTGCTGGGATCTCGACCTTCTTGTACACCCCTGCTTCGTTAAGCTCGTTCATTGAACGACCGCCTTCCGCCTGAATGGGCGACGCGTAGTTTTCAAAATCTACTCGATATTGAAGGCGCTTTCCGGAACCGTCGGCACGCTCATAGATGCGCACATCTTCAAACGGAGAATCCTTCCAGCGAGAGTCAATCACGCAAGGATCAGCAATGAGTACCTGACAGGAATCAATCGCCATCTCCGCCGCAACTTCAAACGGTTGACCTAGCACTTCGTCCGCAACTCGTCCCGCGAGATTGATAAACGTCAGGTGACGGCGCAAGACCGCTGCCTCGTGCACAGCTATTGGTGTAGCAGAGGAAACTTTTGTCCCAGTGCCATCGCTGTTAGCTACCCAGTCTCTTTCTTCAGGATCATTCCACTCGGCGTCCGGAGATCCCGCCTCTTGCATAGCTAGTTGCTCGCACGCTGATTCAAGAGTCGTTTCATGCGGATCTGGAAGCGCCAATATGGCGCGGTAATCGAACGTATGTTCGCCAACGATCCGTGTGATCGTAACAATGTAAAAGCGAATGCTTTCAGTAGTAGCAATATTCATGGGTGTGCCTCGCAGTGTTTATCTTTTTTCGGGTCGGTGGGAAGCGACCAGTGAGGAAAATAATACACCCTTATAGGGTGTTCGGTCAAGTTAAAACGCCCCTCCGTTGCGAAGGGGCGAGACGCAGATTAGTTCGGTGCGCCGCTATGCGTCGAACATGAAAGCGCTTTTGCTGTCATGTTGATCACTCGGTACGCACCATGGGCAGGATCGTCACCCTCCTCGCCGGTTGTGTTAGCCACGTCGTGCATAAAGGGGGATGAGCCCGTAGCGTTAAAGCTTAGGCTATAAGCAGCTACGTCTTTGGTTGCGGGCATATGCACCGTTACCACGCCATCGGTTTCTACCCATGTAACCGCCTCGTTGTAACTCACAGTGTTATGTATGTCTCCGGCGTTCTCATCACGAGACACAATATCAAAGCGTTCTTCCATGAAATTGAAGTTACCACCGGCCTGAGACTGGTCATCCCGCGCGACGAGATATTCGGACGATATTTCCATGTTGTTCTCAAGCCAGTTGCGTGCGAAACGGAATGTACCGGTACCGCCATCACTGAGCTCCAATGTGCCCTCAACGGTCGACACCTCGGTATATGGCGATGGGCACTCTCTGTACGTAACATTACGCTGCTCGAATGAATCGTAGCGAGTATATTCAAAGCAACCTTTCTTCCAGACGTTGGCGACCTCTGTTCCCTTCAGCTCCCACGTGCAGTGATCGAACTGACCGCCAGGAAGCTTTTGGAGCGGAGTGCTGTTTTTGCTTTCCATGGCAGACAGTCGTGAATGAAGGTCTTCCAGGGCGCGGATCAGTTCTGCGTTCTGCGTATTTGTCTTTTCAGCGCTTAGAATGTCGCCGGACGCATAGGTTGGAATTTTGTCCTGATTGACCAGCGTGCTGGCCTGCGCCGCGGTAGCGACCATTCCAACTGTCAGGGCTGCGAAAATGCTCAGTTTTTTCATTGAAATATTCCTTGTCTTGGTAGCGTTCATTTACTGATATGTGGATTGGTCGAATCGTGACTGATCAAAAACAGCGGGCTGCGGGGATTGTGTGTTTTCATCACACGCGTCGCCAATGCCGTCTGCGTCCTGATCTGACTGGTCGGGATTAGAAACCAGTGGGCAGTTGTCGGTCTCATTAGGATGGCCGTCGTTGTCCGCGTCGCCATCGCTGTTGTCACCAACACCGTCCTTATCTGTATCGGTGGTTTCATAAGGGTTTAGCGGAAAGTCGTCCTCCTCATCGCTCACCCCGTCACCATCGTCATCCGGGTCGGCATTATTTCCTACGCCGTCCTGATCGGTATCAACGGATTCGTTCGGGTCAGTAGGAAAATCATCGGACTCATCAGGCACGCCGTCGTTGTCGTCATCTTCATCGGCGTTATTGCCGATACCATCTTCATCGGTATCCACGGTCTCAGATGGATTGTCCGGAAACGCATCGCCGTCGTTGGCTACGCCGTCACCATCGCGGTCGCTATCGCACACGTCGCCTAAGCCATCGCTATCCATATCCCCCTGATCTGGGTTGGCGTCGACCGTGCAATTGTCATCGGGATCGTTAACACCATCGGAATCACTGTCGGGAACCGTCTTCGCCTTGGCCGGCGTGCTCTGACTGGCTTCATCGGCGTAGGTGGTGTCATCCGCCTCCGCACCCGTGTGCTCTGTCTCGGCAACCAGCAGGCTTTCAATGTCCGTAATAGGTGTGGAGGTACCAGGTACGATGAGCGTTGCCGGGTCGGCAGTGACGTTGGCTTCGTAACCATCCGAATCCTGAAGCTCCGCTAGAGCTTGGCCGCTCTTCTGGCCATCTAGCCGGCCATCCACCAAGTCCATTGCCATCGCGGCAAAGACGTTTTCGGTACTGAGAGCCGGCTGAGCATCATTGCTCTGGGTTCGGATAGCGTGGGCTATCGCCACAACCCCTTCAATCGCTGCCCGATACGCCGCAGTCGCCCGCCGCTCCTCGGCGGTCGCTGACGGATCGCGGATTATCGGTGGTGTTGTGTTGAGATCCGTATCCGTCGGCAGACCAAAGCCCAGTGTGCTGATCACCTGGCGACTCGCCACAGCGAAGGCGGTCTCTATCTCATCGGCGGTCTTCAACTGATCGCCGTTTCCGCTATACGGCTGCTGAGCTGAATCAGCATTCTCTACAGCGAGCGTTAAGGCCATCGTTGTTAGCGGTGACGGGTAGAATGGGTTGGAGAGCTGCTGTCGGCTCACCAGAGTCCGCAATGTTGTGATGACTGGGGCTGCGCCGGTCATCAGATCGATAGTGTCACTGTCTGCAACAACTTCAACGATAAACGGGCCGGTATGCGCCGTTGGCACTTCGATGCCGACGAAGCGCGCCTGAGCGTCCGTCTCACCTTGATCAATGACATCGCCCATACCGTTAGCTTCGCCGGGGTCTACGTTATAAACACGCACAAGGGCGTTCGCCATAGGCCCTTTGACGCCACTTCCATGAACCGTAGTGGCGCTGGGTGGAGGGCCACCTCCATCATCACCTCCACCTCCGCCGCCACACGCCATCAGCGAGAGCGATAGAATACCCGCGAGGGGTAACCTGGCCGCCGAGGGCCATCGCTTTTCCGTCATGCAATCTCCTTAGTTTTGGGTTATGCAGCCTGAAAATCAGACTTGGGTTAAAACTCACCAGCGAGCGCTAGTTGTGCTTGCTTTCGATATAGAAGCCGCCAGTTCTATCTGGGTAAGCAACTTGCCGGGCCTGCATACTGTTGAAGAATCGAGCAAGTTCCTGATCCGACATGAGGCTCAAGAAGGCACTCGGTTGATCTGGGTCTACCTCTCTACGTTCTGACGCCAGCTCCCATACACGCTCGGCAAAATCTTCGCGAGGTTCACAGATCATCTCCTCAGCATTCACCAGCCGCGCCCCGCGGGCATACGCTCTCTCAGGGATCTCTGTCAGCAGGATGCCGGGGGCATAGTGATCGGCCAGGGACGCATCTCGTACCCAGCCGTATCGGGTCGACCAAAAGCCGTATATGGGGTTGAATAAAAGGCGGTCAGCGCTCCTCTTCCGCACCCTTTCACGGGCTACGGCTAGCGACACTATTGTCATGTTAGATACCCTTTCCAGTTACCACTTCGATAGTTGATCACAAAAAAATTCGCCTCTGCGCGTTGGAAAGCAGGTGAAAACGCTGTCTTACTCATGTCAGCTGTTATCACTGGGTGTTGCTTATCCAAACAGGTATGTGCTGTTTTTGATTCTCACCGACATGCTCGTGGCACAGTGCGACAATTTGGCTCCAAATATGCTGGGGCATATCGGCGTCTGCACCCTCCCCAGAAAGGCTGGGGTCAACCAATACACATACATCGCTCCACTCTGATACTGGCGTGCCCTTTTCGTGCCAGGTGAAGGTTGTGGTCTTCTTGTCATCGAGCCAGTCCTTGAATGCCGGATCGTCAAAGAAGGCCGGGGCGTTCAGCCGCAGACCGCAAAGGCCTCCGTTGACTTCCACGTTGTGGGCGACCTTCAGGGCGTCTCGCCGCAAATCACGCGATGCGTTGTAATCTGCATCTAAGGCGGTCAGCTCAGAGAGCGATTCGACCAGCCATTGATAGTCTTCGGGGATGTCAGAGGGGGTAAGACGACCCGACTCCACCATGTCTGAAATTCCGTCGTGGAGCCTCTGGTAAGCCTTCAGTAAGTTCGCTACAGCGTTATTGGCGGTATATACATAGGGCATGTGTTGTCCTCAAATCATTGTCTAATTAACCCAAGGCGATTAACTCGCCTCCGGCACATATGCGCCATCCAGCACGCACGGTTAACTCAGCGTGATTTCTGCTTCGGCAGCGACCTCAATCTGTAGCTGACAGTCAGGGCAGGAAACGGTCTCCCCGCGCGGATCGGACATGCAGTCAATCAGCGCACTACAGTCAGGACAGGTGACCGCCGGGCAATCGGCAGACACGGCATTAACGGTCTTTGTCATAAGTCTCTCCATGCGGTGATTTCCTGGCGCTTGACCAAGCACTAACGACAAGGGCAAGCAATGCGATGATTTCCGCGGTGACATCCATAGCAATCTCCTAGCTTCGTGTGATCAGGGCGCGCGATCTACGCGGCGCTGTCTGAGCGTGAAAGCGCTTGGAATTGGGTAGATGTTTTTTGATTGAGTCGCCGGACTGTGGCGGGGGGCATACCGTAGCCGACCAACTCTGGCGATGCTTGGTGAGCTGCGAAGAAGAACACTTTGGCGAGATCAGCGTCTTCGTCAGTACCGTCGATGCGCAGGGTGATAGCGCCGGACGCTTCGCCGTAAAAGGAGCAGTACGGAGACGGCTCGATAGCAAGCCGCCCAACGTCGCTCAAGTGGCGGGCCAGTGATCCAAACTTACTCTCGCACATATCGGCTAGGCGTTGTTCGAGTCTACGCATAACCTGTTCTGCCCCAGCTTCCGGGTCTTTGTCTTGAACGCCGAATCGGGTTAGAGAGAGATGCGTGAGCCATCCAGAGGCGAGAATGTCGTCGAGGGGTATAGCGCTCTTCAGTGTCTCTTCGTAGCGCTTGATGTAGCCAGACGGCGTCGTGTTCCCATTGGCAAAGCGCAGCATCAAACCAATCGTAGCCTTCGAGTGTTCCACTACCCGGCTTAAGACAGCGCAATAGTCACCAGCGGCAAGAATTGTCCATTGCTTGGCTATGCGGTCGTTCTCATCGAAGCAGCGGTTGTTACCGATCTTCGACAGCAGTAGATAGCCATCTGGCACGTCGTAGGTATGAAGCCCAAACTCGGTGGTCAGGCGGTCGATGAATGATTGTTTAAGTTGTTTTGCGTTGTATCGAAACGCTACGCGCTCGAAATCGATGTCCGTTGACATTGGTGTGCCTCGCTGTTTTTGGTGGTTAGCCGGTGGGAGCGGCTTAGACATATTATTACCCTTATAGGGTGTTTAAGTCAATGACAACTTACGAAGCTGTGATGCAGGGGTTGCTCACGCAGGCCCCGTGTTTTTGCTCGCCATGAGTCAGGGTCAGGGGGTGGGATAAGCTCTCTGCCGTGAATGTTTTTTTGAAAGCGAAGGCGTTCATTCACGGACAGCGAGCGGGTGTTGGCTGGTGCGCTGATTCACGATCGCTCACCAGCCTTCGAGAACGTCGGTCGATCCAGCGCTGAACATAGACCGACCGTGTTAGGAGGGGCGGATATTACCCTGTTCAATCAGGCGTCCCTGAGTGCTGATAACGCAAACCGTGTGATGCGCGCCATTTGCAAACCGCACTCCCCACTCTGCCTCCAACGCGGCCAGCGCCTCGGCTCGGGCCGGGTGATTAGCCTTGCCGACGAGTACGGAGAAAAGGTGCCGCACTTGCTTGCACGGTCCATGGTAGACCGCGTTCCCGTTAACCGAGAGGTTCAGGGTTGGTGTCACTGGTTGTAGCTTCATGTCTCGCCCTCCTCTGTGGGCTAGTCGTCGTAAACTTGTAGGTCGTCAATACAGCCTGCGTCGGCATCAAATTCCACCAGCTGGAAGCCGGCAGCGGCCGCCTCTATGAGCACGGCATTCAACTGCGAAGACTGAAACGTCAGGGCGTTACTTTGGGCGGTTATATCGCCGTCCGGCGCGTATAGCTTCACGAACCACCCTGTGGGTCGCTGCAACACCATGTTGTCCTGTTGATCATGGGCGCGAGCCGTTAGCATCTGGCGATCCGCTCGGCTGAGATGCCCCGTGCTGATCGCCACTGCCCGGTAGGTTTCAGCTTGCGAAAAATCTATCCAGCCCTGCTTGTGTGGCATTTCTGCATTCTGATTTCTGCTGTCTGCCAATGACTGTGGGGTCATATCGTTCTCCTTGATCCGTTTGGTTGCCTTACGCGCTCTCGACGCACGCACCGGCGGCAATCTCTGCCAGTCGCTTCAACTCCGCATCAGGGTCCCAGCTCGTTGACTCACAAGCCTTAACAAAGGCCTCAACAGTTATCCCGCTGGTGGCAGGCGAGTCAGTCAGGCAGCTAGGGTAGAGATCGCTGAAGTCGCTCTCGGCTTCTTCCAGCTCGCACCAACCATGATCCAAGTCCGCGTTGGGAAAGCCATCGTGCTCAAGAAAGTTCAGCGCTGGGTTTTTCAGGCCGATCTGTTGCGGCACAAAATATTCGCCTTCATCAAGGCTGGCTTTCAGTCGCTGAAAGAGGTCTGGGGTTAGGCGGCCCTCAAGAACTATTGTCGATCTGGTCTTGTAGTTCGCGCCGTCTCGGTACTGAATCGTGAGCGCCGTATTCTCGGTAGTCATGTGTGGTGCCTCGCTGCTGTGGTGTTGGGGCTGTGTGGGAATGCCTCTATTAAACACCCTTTAAGGGTGTGCAGTCAATTGAAAAAAGCCCGGGGTTTCCCGGGCAAAGGCACAGTGGAGTTTCTGTCGCGTTACGCCGGTGATTCCGAGCTTGTTAGGTTAATGAAAACTCGCTCATCAATTCTTCGGATATCGCCAGTCTCCCGGTTTAGAAGAAAGCAGAGGCCGTAGGCCGTCTCAAAGCCGCGGTCGGTAATCCGGCGAATGCGCACTATGGCATCGCCCTTTTCTCGATCTGCGCGAGCCTCATCAAGATCCGTGTAAAAGGCAAGGCGGTACTCATCTCGCCCAGTCTCTGGATTAAATTCACACTCCTTCCACCATGCTTCATCGCAATCCCGGTCAACAATAGCCCAGCCAATGAAATCGTCTTCGTTGCTCATGATTGTCTCCCTACCCAAAAAGGACCATTTGGTGTTCGCCGTCTTCCCAGTCTTCCTCGCCGGGAAGATCCTCGGCGACCTGTAGAACAGGCAAGGCGCTTACCGCGCGTCCTACTCCGCGCAACGGGTTCAGCACGCACTGGGCAATCATTTCAGCAACGCCCCAGCCTTGCCCCATATCAATGCCCTGCCCCAGCGCCTCTGTGCCCGTCGTAAAACTCGCGCCTTCGACCAACGACGGATCGCACTGCTTAACCCGGGCCTGCTCGGCCAACGTAAGCAACCGCTCTTTCCCGTCGGTCTCGCGCACCAAAAACGGGGATGTACTTTGCCGCTTGTGATATAGTTAATTACAGGTACCCGCTCACTGTCCGGGGTCAACAGCTGACGGCGGAAGCCTTTGCCGTCGGCGATGTCGCGCAATTCTTTCTCTCGCAGGTAAGTGTTTTCTGCCCACATCGGGGAGTCATCAGCGACGGGATCGAGCACATCGGCGAGCCGTTCATGGGCGCGCGGGTACACCGGGATGTCGTTGAAGTCTGGCATTGGCAGTCCGGCACTGACCGCAACAAACCAGTAGCGACGACGGTGCTCTAATGACCCAGATTGATTTGAATCCAGAATGCCTTCGGCGATGTTGTACCCCAGAAGGTGGAGGGTGCTTTTGATGAGGGTGTAGGTCGCTGACTCAGCGGCCTCCACCACATTCTCGCTGCAATATACGGCAGCATTGATCGCGTCCAGCAGCTTCATAAGACCATAGACTGCCGTCGCATCTGTCTTGTGCTGTTCAGCGTGCTTGATTTTGTTCTTCGCCTTTCCTGCGCTTGAATGAGAGGTGCATGGGAGACTTAGCTGGCAGATGTCGACACTGTCCACCAGTTTGGGCTCAACGGCTTCGAGCGGGCCGGTGAAGATTCGCGTTCTGTCGCTGACCGCCAGGTTGTTGTCCATTGCCAGCTGCAAATACTTGGCGTCGCGATCCATGACCCAGCGGGTATCCATCGCTATGCCGTGCTTCGCCAAGCCCTCGTGAAGCGCCAACGTGGCCATCCCAACGCCGGAACACAGCGTACCTTCGGTTACCTTATCCTGCTTCAGGTGCTCGCGTAGATTCTCTTCGCGCCGGCGCTGTTGCTGCACCATATGCGCGACAGAAATGGTGATCTCGCCATCCCCAAAGTCAACGCGCACCTCATCGGCATCAGCGGTGATTTGAGTGATCTCCTGATTGCGCACATCGATAATCGGCAAAAACTCGCCAGTTCCCTTGCGTTTTTCCTTACCAGAAACAGTGAGCTTGCCGTTCGGGTCAGCGATCAGGCGAATGACGCTGTTGTCGGGATCTGTCTCGCGACGGTAGCGAACCCCTTTGGTGAATCCGCGTTTAGCTAAAGCGCCACCTTCCAGCCAGATACGACGCACGCCTCGGTACTCGCCAACACTGTAGTAAGTATGATCTTGGTTAGCTGTGTTCATGTTACGCGACCTCCTTAGCTGGTACTTGCCCAACACGGGCCTGAATCGCCTGCTGCTCCTGAAAGCGGCGGTGAATGATTGGAGTGACCTCGCTCAGTAGCTGAGGGTCGACAGGGATGCCGGTCTTTTCGGCCAGCGGCATAGGGATTGTCTGGCGGACACCGCCAACCGTTTTGCTCCGGGTAAACATGGTGTGCCCAGTGATGTTCTCTACAGCGGTGTACATAGCGTAGAGATAGGGGTCGTCCTCGGCAGAGTTGCGCAGATCGTTCTGGCACCCCAGCACACAGAAGCGACAGGACAGGCGGCCGTTCCGGTCGCCGCGGTGCCCATAGGCAAAGTGTGGCTGCTGTCCGGCCGCCTCGATGACGTCATAGACCTCTGCCTCGCTCATATCAAAGATGGGCAGCCAATCCCAGACTGTTCGAGCCTTGGTGCACAGCGCTTTGTGCTGGCTTAGCGGGGTTTTCTGAGCCCGGCTGCGGCTTTCTTGGGCGCGGATGCCAGTACAGTTGTAAGCCACGGTTGCGCCCCGCTCATTCATGACGCGGCGGATAAATTTTCGGATAGGGCCGGTTTTCAACGTTGACGTGCAAAGGCGGTTCCGGGCGTCTGGGAACATGGTGCGACGTAGCACCATATCGAGAAACGTTCGATCGGCCTCAACGACATTCAGCGGGTGATCGGTGGTCGCCTCGATGTGCTCAATGACTCCGGGCCACTCTGCCTCACCCAGATGCGCATGCACGACGATAAGCTGGTCGTGCGGCACGAGATCGCGCAGCCGAAGGTACATCGCTTGGGAGTACTTGCCGGCGCTGTGGCTGCAAAATACGAGTGCCCCGTTGTTGATGTCTTCGCTTACTTGTTCCGGTAGCGCCAACTTTCTATCGCTGGCGAATAGCTCCAGTGTTTCCATATGTGCCTCGCTACAGTGGTGCTTTTTTGTTTTATGTACTACGTGGGAATGACTTTATTATGCACCCTTATAGGGTGCGCAGTCAACAAAAAAAGCCCGGGATTTCCCGGGCAAAGGCGCAGTGGAGTTGTCTTGTCTTGGCGGTCAGTCGCTGACTGTGGTCTATCGCTGGTTAGGTATTAGCAGATGTAAGCACTGCTGAATTCGCGTCAAAATTGTCCGTCTGGGCTGCAAGGCGTACCTGCGCCACTCGCGCCCAACGAGGCTTTGCATTTCGTTCTCTCTAAATCGAAATAAAAACGGTGTGATGCAGCCGCATGGCACACAGATACCCAGACAGCGCAATTCGTCCACTGGGCCGGGAAACTGGTTGTGTCGCAGTCTTACATGGCTATGCACGATGGGATCGTCACACTTCGCGCAGTAGAAGTTGATCTCAGTCACCGTGTCGAATCCCGCCGGCGTAAACGGCAGGAACTCGCTGGCACGGGTTGGCAAGGCGTTGCATTCCTCGGCAAGATCGCGTGCTTCTGTCGGATCAAGCTTGCGCGTCGTCGGCGCCTTGATTATTGGTTGGGTGCTCATCAGTGAAACACCCAGCTTGCTACTTTTGCGTCTGGTGCAGGCATGGGGATCGGGATGCGAACCTCCATCTCGGTCTGCCACAGAGCGCGGTTGGCTCGCTCATTGGCGTTAGCTGCCCGGACGGTGACATCACAGGTATTCCGGTCGATGTCGCACACTGCATATTTCCCTGTCGCCTTAGCCAGTAACGACAGTCCTGCGAGCCAGTCCTCTGGATCTCCGTCGCTGCCGATCTCGAAGGCGGACGGAGCGGTCAGCTCCAATAATCCAAGCATCGCCACAACAAACACGTCGTAGGGCTTTCTGTTGGTTTTGCAAAACGACATACCGCTATCGTCTTTCCCCAACTGATAGATCGCAAAGGTTTCGTGGGCTCCTTCAGCGATGCCATTGAAGCAAATTCCCTGCCCTTCGTTGTTGGGGTGCTTGGTATAGCTGATCCAGCCGCAATCAAACTCAGGCTTGATGATCTGTTTATTGAAGGTCAGGAGCTGCTTAAACCCGGCTTTGATCTGGGAGAATTCTTCTTCCGTGAGATCACGGTTCCGTCGAAATCGGTGAGTGTAACCCATTGTCAGTCCTCCCCCGGCTTAGTCTTCAATACCGGGATGCGGTCGACCAGCAGCGCGCCGTCACGGACAATGATTCTGGAGAATGGATTGATCATGACCTCAGCGCGGAGGTTAAGCGCTTCCTCGATCCGGTCTTGTGATATCCCGGCGCCAGCAAAAAGTTCGGCCAGCTCGCTATCCGGCGATTCTTCGGCGTTGCTCAGCTTGTCATCAATTAGCGCTACCTGATCCGGCGTAATGCCGGCTGATTTCATGGCCCCCAGCTCTTCAGGGGAGTAAAGAGAGTGGTTCATATGTGCCTCGCAAATGGTTCTTGGTTATGTGCCCGGTGGGAAACGGGATGAACACCATATTACCCTTATAGGGTGGCTCGTGCAAGAAGTATTTTCGTAGCACGGCGCTCGAACCCAATGCGTTATCGGCGTTCCGCCGTGGACCGTTGTTGTTCGGATCGTCGAAGTGGTGGTTCCCGATCATTGGCGGATCGCGGTCGCTCTCGCCGATGTCTTGAGTCAAACAAATTTAGGAGTAAAGGCCCGTCACCATATGGCTGGCAATTTGCCGATCGCGGTTATCGATGGGAAGACGCCGACCGCCGGGGGCGTTGCTACTATTGATTGCTTCGGCTTAAACCTCTGTCGAACCTACCCACGATCCCCCTAGATACGCGTCCAACGGCCCTTCTGCTTCAAACTGAGCATGGGCCGTGAGGGTGTCGTGGGTCCAACCCGTCTGGCCAGGTTCTATCCTGGCGATCTCTACCCCTTCGCTGTCGCGGACGGACAGCGGTTCCCGCTCAAGCCCGCTCAACAAGCAGGGCTCACCCTCTTTACGGTCAGTCACAAAGGTTATGCTCTCGGACATCACGATTCTCTCCATACTCATTTGCTACTCGATCAGGGTTACCGGCGGGGCCAGCCGATTTACGCACGGAGAGGTTCGCTCCACAACTCAGCCTTCCGCTTCTTATGGGGCCACGACAATTTTAATACCGATCCCGTATTGACGCCGTAGGCCCGCAACAGGGGCACCGACAGGTCGGGTAAAAGTAATGGTACGCGATCTCCGCCCCACCTACTGATGGCAAGTCGATCTGTCGTGGATAGCCACCACGCTCCACCCAGGGGGTTTTGTTCTAGCTGCAGCATTTCGGGTGGCGGATAGTAGTACTGTTTGACGAAGGCTTTCACATTCCGCTGGTGAGCGCGGTAAAGACTGGCGCGATTCTTACCCTCCTTCGCGAAGTAGAGCGGTAGGGTGCCTACTCGGCCATACTTGGCTGCATTCAATTCCCTCTCTGTATTGGCATCGAGCATGTCCATTATCTCGTGAGCAGCCGCCTCTTCGGGTTCAGCATACTTTCGCCAGGGAGCGCCGATCACCAAGGCCGGATCAATATCGATGAGCGATTCTTTTGTGTTTGATTCCTCGAAATAGAAAGGCGCAACGACCTCCGCGATGGTCGATGGGGATTCGCAACCCCCCATCTTTATGTCCATCTCATCTTTGGCGGTCACGACTTTTCGGCAAGCGGATAAAAGTTCTGAGCTGTGATTCATTGTTATCTCGGAAATACGGAGGGGAAATAAAAACGGGTGACGTTGAATGACACGGTAACCAGCCGCATCCGCCACCCGCGTACCATTGGAGGCCCCAATGATTCGGTTACAGTGCTGGTTGCAAGCGGGGCTTGATCGCGCCCATTGCTCGCTCCAGCGCTGAAAATTCGTTTTCGTCGAAGGGTAGCACTGGGCCTTCGTAACCTGCTTCATCAGCCTGTGCTATGGCCTCATCATAGTGCTCCCCTTCCAGGTAAGCAAGCTCGTCCAGCGTCACGGTGACCGGGCCGAAAAAGTCCGGCGAACCACTGGCGTTACGCGCTGCCACAAGCACATCAACACTGATCGTTGTTCTGTCTGGCTCCAACGCTTTGTCGCACTTAGGGCAAGCATATCCCTCTTGAGGCGATTCTGTTTTAACGCTCCAAAGCTGACCGTGGCACTGGTAGTGGCTCTCGTAAATCATGCTGCGTCCTCTTCATTTGGGTCGGTGCTTTCCGCCAGCTGAGGGATGTCCCCCTCTACGATTACGCCAGCTCTCATCAACGCCTCTGCAATAGCGGCGCTTACGCAGTTGGTTGCGGTGTTTGCCGGGATGCTGTATTCGCCAAAGCTCTGATCTGGCTCGAAGAAGATGTCTCCCATGTCTCCGACCGCCTTGTTGGCCATCTCAAACACGTCTGAACCTTTTACTGTCTGCATGTTCTCCCCCTTACGGTCAGTGGACGATTGTTTCGCCGGTTTCCAGCTCCAAGCTTTCGATCGGCCCCACTTCAGTGTTACACACCGGGCAGCGATCGTTGTGCATTGAATCACCTGTGATGCACCATTCGGTCTCGCAGTGGCTGTAGGTGTTTTCAAAAACGTCGTTATCGCCGGTCATGCGCTATTTTCCCTTCAGTTTTACTGCTTCTGGGTGCTTGGCGAGATAGTCTGGGTTAATGTCCCCAAGCTCATACTCGCTGTTCGCGGTGATGACTTTGCCAGCCTTGAAGGCAACTACATCAGAGGTTGTGATCACTGACCCGTCGGGAAACTTCTTGCTTTGAAACACCTCGCCTCGCACTTGTCGGCGTCTAAGCTCCGGGGCCGCATAGGGGTCAAAGCGCTTGCTCACCACTGCCCAGTTCTCCAGTCTCATGCCTGCCTCTACATCCCGAGCTGTTGTTTATGATTGACTAGAACGTGCTGCCACCCTCATTTGAATGAGTCCATTCTACACCCTTATAGGGTGTTTTTGCAAGAGATATTTTAGCCAGTTAAAAACCTCTGTTTTTTTCTTCGCGTGATGATCTAATAAAAGTGAATTCACTACGTAAGGCTTTAATATGATTGATGATGTATTTGTTCAGTTGGCACGATCCGTCGAAGATCGGGATGGCGTTTGGCGGCTTAAAGGCCCTATCGTGGAGGTTCGCCCGGTCGTTGCAATGCGGGGTTACAACGCACTGGATGACCTTCTGGTTGATGATATCCGCGTGCTGGCGGCCTGTGGCGCCAAGCCAGACACCGTTGAGCAACTAGCCGCACGTTTACTCTTGTCGGTAGACGCTGTTGGAAACAGTGTGCAGTTATTGATGGACAGTGGATTTGTTTGCCAGGAAGACGAGGACGCTGCGACACGCAATGAGCCGGTGTACGCACCAACCGAGATTGGCTGCGATGTAATTAGGCAGATCGCAATCGAGGCCTTGGAGTTGGATCGCTACAGGATGAAAGGCGGGCTGCACGAGTCAGAGCGCTTGCTGGTGGCGGCCCGCTCGGCCCAGGCATAACGCAATCAACCGTTGATCGCGAACTAGCCGGGGCTTTCCAGCGTCGGCTAGGCCTTGCCTAGCCGCGGATCGAAGGTAAAAGGGGTGATGTCGCCCGGAGTAACCTTCCCCGCATCGGGATGCGAGGGATTATACAGATAGTTGTATTCGCCTCGGACAGCTGCGCTTGGCACCTGCAGGATCACAGAGTCCTCATTCTTCACCCACGCATCGCCTACCGCTTGCACACTGGAGGCCATCGTTTCATCGGCCCAGTCATCCGGTAGGTCATCCAGATCAATATGAGTCATGAGTTTTTCGTCGAAGGATACCGACATTTTAACATAAGACCTCATGACATCAGCCCGGCCTAGATGGACCAGCTGTTCCATGCTGGCTTGCGCCAGACTGTTGCCCAGATAGACCACGGCCGTTCCCTTGCTATTCCATCGGCCACCGTACAGTCTGGCGCCTTCACCCGACAACACCTCCTCAGGCGTAGCGGCGTATTTCGGAGACGTTACGCGCCAGCCGGTGATGATCTCGCTCAAGAGAAGACCCCGTGCTGTATCCGCCCCATCAAGTCTTCAACGTCCCGCGCCCCAATTTCGGTAACGGCTCGATCTAGCGGGCTCTCGCCATTGAATATTTGTTTCGGGGTTTTCAGCCAGTTGATGGCAGCGGCGGTATCTCCGCCCATCATATCCACCGCCTGATCGCGCAGACGCGCAAAGCGCACAGCCCGGTCAGACTCATCAGGCTTCAGCGTCCCTTCTTTCTTTCTTCGAGATAGCGTTGTGTTCGGGATAGATAGCCACTGCGCTACCTCCTTTTGAGAGGCATCGAATTCTTTTAGGAACACCTCAACCGACTGGTACTTTAATCCGCTGCGAACCTTTTTCAGCAATTCTTCCCGGTTTTTCGCGGAAGAACCTCCGACAATTTTCCTTAACAGGCTTGTTCGCTTAACTACCAGGTCCGCCGCGATAGCCTTGGCTTGTGCTTTGGCTTTCGGGTTTCGTGCGGGCTTCTTCGCACCTACAACCCTGACGCCCTTAACGGTTCGGGCTCGACCTTTTTTGGGGGTGGCCAGTGGTTCACCTTTAGATTCCATTTGGTATACCTCTCTCTACCATATGGTTATTGTCTGCCCAGTGCCCCGACGGCGTCAAGAGGCCCTTGGCGACGCGCTCAGCCACGGACGGTCTGCTGTAGCGCTTGCACCTCATCCCAGCGGCGAACAAAGTCTTCCAAGTAGCTTCGCTGCTCTTGGGTCCAGTGACGATCGGCTAAGGCCTCCATCGCGCACTCATTTGGGTGGCCGTGCCTACGATAGAAGGCTGACAGCTCGGACGATAGCTCGCGTAGCCAATAGTCGATGACGCCTTCTGCCAACACTAAGGCGTACTCGATGGCGGCACTGAGCGTCATTCCCGGGGTACATACGACATGCGGGTCTTCAATGCGGCCAATGGACTGGGTCTCATGCAGGGTGATGGTGTTATCTGGCTCGACGATAAGCTCTATGGGGGTTTCCCTTCCCAGATAAAGCATGGCCAGCGCTGCGGGGTTGCCTTTACCTGCCGGGCGATACCGGAACTCAACCGGCGGCTGGGGTTTTGCTTTCAGTGGTGGATTGTGGCTTTCAGCGGTGGATTGCATTGCGGTTTTCCCTGTAGTCATGGTGTTGGCAAACGCCGGGTCAAGCCCGGCTTTGTTCCCAGCGAACGTTCAAGGGGACCCGTGCAGTAATCCACGTTTTAAGCTGCGCCAAGCGCCGTTGGCGACGGCAGAGAATGTGCTGCTTAATGTCATCCAGCGCGGACTCGGCCAGCCCAGAGCGCTCGTGATCCATGCCGTAATAACCCCAGCAACTACCAGCCTCCTCTTCGGAGGCCTTATGGGTGACGGTATAGCCGTAAACGAAACCATTCAGGAAGTCATCGTAGGTGCTGACCTCACCGAGAAGGATTGCTTCGACTTTATCCCGCAGCTTGCTGGTAATTCGCTTGACCCCAAACTCCTCGTAGACTTTTTCTTTGGGCACGAAAACAAACCCCACTTGCCCACTGTCCCACGGGCAACCAAATGGGGTGGTTGCGATTGAGAGACCTGAGTGGTCCATAAGATAAAGGGGAAGAATGACTGCCGGGTTGTGCTCTCGGATGATTGCCTGCTCAACCTCATCCCAGTCGTTGTAGTCGCCATGTTTGAACCCGTGGCCTTGATCGCCTAACTGGTATCGCTTGTGAAAGCAGATCATCGTGGACAGATTGTCGAAGTCGGTTCGAGGGCTGCCCGCATCCTCGTCATGCTGAATCTCTACGCGGTAGCCAAGATGTGAAAAGGTGCTTTCGCCGCTCTCTACGGTTGGTGTGTTCATTGTGTGCCTCGCATGGTTTTGGTTTTGTGGCTGGTGGGAAGCAGCCAGGTATTACAGATATAATATTACACCCTTATAGGGTGCGCGTCAATATCTATTCATCTCTTTGCCGCTAGCAGATTTATAGTGAATGATGGGGTACGTCGTAGGACGAGAGTGGTGTAGCTGCAGTCTTTAGCTGATGGTGGGGCTTCGGCTTAACGCGCGGCCTGCAGCAACTTTTGTTGCATCGGGTTTTGATCGACGGGCTGAGGTTCGGATGACTCGCCGACCCAATCCTTTTCTAGGGACTTGGTGTGCAGGACTTTGTTTCCCAGCTTTATCCATTGTCCATCGATGACCAGTAGCGCAATGGCAATGTCCGGCGGCAGAGTGAGCGGGCTCCCAAGGGCTTCCCGCATTTTGCGGTCTAACTCGTCGATCAGATCCGTTTCCGCTTTCAACGCTCCGCGGCGGATCGTGGAATCCATGTCGGCGATGTCCTGGGCCAATTGCAGTACCGGGTTCGGGCGGTTGGCAAAGTAGCCCCATTCCGCTTCACTACAAATCCACTTCCATCCGGGCGACTCATCAAGAACGAGCCACGTGTTGCGCTGTCCCGCGCCTAGCTCTCTGCAATTGCACGCGCCAGCCTGCAAACAGCGCTGTACGGCGCGAGAAAATATTTGGCTGTCGCGCATAGGCTCAGCGGACGGCGGGGTCCTATAGCTGCACACGCGACTTACTTCCGCCAAGGTTTATCGCCCCGCACGCGGTATACAGCAGACCTAGTGTCACTTGAATGGCCGTCGCACCAGCTAAGGCGAAGCCCGTAGTGAGTGTGATTGGACTCATCCAGGGGGCATCGATTGGGGCGTTGAATAACCCGACGGGGTTAAGCCAACCCAAAAGCACAATCAGCGGTGTAAAGACGAACATTCCTTGCGTTGCTGCAGACCAGTCTTCGCGTGACAAGCCCATCGCACCGGATAGGATCATAATGGTGTAGCCCGCAGCCACCCACTCCCACGGCCCCCTTGGGGCGTAGGGATAGATGTGCCAGACAACCAGAGCTACACAGGGAATTAGCACCGGCGCAAACGCACCAAAAACCAAACCGAGCCGCTGTGAGGGCGACCCGGCGTTCCAGTTAAACCGGACTTGGGCCGCCTTGCGTGGATTGAAGGCGCCTCCAAGGTCGACCCCGCGGATTCGATATCCGAGAAGACTGAGTACCAGTAGGTGACACATCTCATGCGCGATCACTGACGGAGCGACAAATACACCGGCAAATAGTCTTCCCAGATGCCGGTAGCCCTGGCGTATGCTCCATTGCGATGCCGCCGATGTTGTCGCCACACCGACAATTAAAACCACAATGAATGCGACGCCGGCGTAGTCACTCATAGATTAATCAAGGCGATCAGCCATAGCGTTGATTGATTCGATCAGCTGCGCCTTGGAACACATAGAGGCAGCAACCCGGACGCCCTCATCTCGAAGGATAGCCGTGAATAGCTTCAGCTCCTCGGCGACCAGCATCGACGTGAGACCGTACTCCGCCAGTATCGCTTTCGCTCTGTCACTGAGCGAGGACCAGATTGGTACCAGCAGTTTCTCCAGGAATAATCGAGCAGGTCGATCCGATCGATTCAGGTCTGACACGGGGTTCACTGTTTCCGGTAAGGCCGCCATGTCATAGCGACAAAGCCGGGTTAAGTAGGCCTGTCTGTTACGGATTGTTGCGCCGGAAGCCAGGTTTTCCTCCATCAGCGCCGCATTACGTATCACGCACTCCTCGTCATATTTCGCAACGAGAAACAATCCGTTCTCACGAGTGAGATCCAACTTTTCAAGCCGCTTGATCAAAACCTGATTCGAGGTCTTCGATTTAATGTGGAACCGGATTGCGTGCACCGACCGGCCCCGACGAAGGATGTCATGCACACGAACTTCAATGTCGGTAACCGCATTTATCTCTTTGATCGAAGGCTCCAATATGCGCTGGCGGAACATGCTGAAGTCACGGACGCTGGACTTGCTCTTCCATGTATCCGTTTTTGGGTCGTGTGATTTGAGACCAAGCATGAAGTAGAGGGAGTCACTGAGTCTGCGCTTGTCCCACAACAGGAAGGTAAAGTGGCCTTCACTACGAACGGACTTGAAGATTTCATAAAGTCGAAGAACGTACTTCGAGGAAAGCGCAACCTGATAGCTTAACCGGTAGCTGGTGAAGTTCGCCGAGAGATCCAAAAGCTCGGGGATAAGCTCGTCATGAAATTCTATTGAAAACTTGCTGTTCTCACGGTCGTACTCGCTCTTATGCGCAATATTGATCAGGCTTAGCTTACCGGTACCTTCAGTGCCGGGCGTTTGAATGGGCTTAGAGTGATATTTCGTCGCCGCATCCACAATAAACTTGTGAACATTCTGGATCGGTATGTGCAGCAGCTCTGCTATCTCGTTGGTCGTCATCTCAACACGGATTCGAGTGCGATCCACTAATGCCGCTTTCGGATTGAGTTTTGAGATCGCGGCGGCCAGCAATTTCTGTTCGTTCTTGCCAAGCTCAGCGAATGACCGTATCAGGTTGTTTGACTTTGTGACGGTCGGGTTTTGATTAATAGCTCTCGCGCTCTCCGCCACAGTGATGACGCGGAAGGGGCTTACCCGATTTGGCATCAATTCCCCTTCCAATGGAGTGAGGGATTTGTCTATAACCGTGGGATTACCTGCCATACAAAACTCCAATGCCTCGTTTTTATTGTTGGTTACACGTCGGCTTTGTGACCGAAAAGAATGTTTCGAAAATACAGGCGGCGCTCGTTGTGATGCGCGACCTGCGCGCGCGCCTCTTCCAGTTGTTTCTGCGCTAAATGGATTTCTTCTTCAGGAGCTCGGTGCGCCTTTAGTGTCGCCAGCAATTCACTTATTCGACCCACCTTCATCTCAGACTCGACCATTCGATTGGTTGAGTCCTCATAAAGGAAGTAAGTGGGGGGTTCTTTGGGTGCTTGCTCTTTGGTCGCGGGCTGGCTCATGGCGCAATCTCTTCATTTGTTCAAAACACGGTAGAACGGCTCCCTGCAGGTGTCGGCTTCCAACGGTGTGCCCGTTCGATCCACCCCGTTGACGGCACAATCCTATGCTCAATGATTTTCGCTATCTTCGGATGAGAGAGACTTTCCAATTGATCACCCGGCGGCTGCACGCAGCCGGGATCTGTTCTCCGGCCGGTCTTTCTCATCGGCGGTCAGTCGTGTACCGCGGCGGTAAGGTTTTCTCCTGGTGAAACATCCGGCTCATCCAGGGTGCGATCTCGCCGGCCTTTGGTTGTATGGCGCCGCCGGTGTCTTACCTAACCTAGAAGGTCAATCATCGAACATTCCTTCTCATGCTTAGTATATGGACGGCCTTTCGCCACGATCGCGTCTGTAACGGGGTCAAAACGGTGTTTTACTCAACTTTCAGGCCGTTTTTCTGCGCGATACTGTGATCACATCACTAACCCCAGTGAGGCAAAGACCGTGACATCGAGCAGCACTCTGCATCGCACGTCGTTAGATCCGGCGGCGCCACCATCAACCTCAGACATCATTGAGCGATTACGAGCCCGTTTTGGTGACATCACACCAATGACCGTTGTCTCGATGCCCCAATCTATCGCTATCAACCCGGTCAAGGTTGGCGCTGGCGTTGCGGTCGCAAAACACCCGGGCGTGCTATTCCCTATCGCCGATGCCCAGTTTTCCGACTCCGGAATGGCATCTCGATGGTGTTGCCGGGTAAATCAGTTGCTGCCATTTACCATTCTTCAGCAGACCGAGGTCGAGATTGCGAGTCGTTACACCGACGGCATGCCTACCGTGGCCAGCCAGATCAGCCAGCTTATTGATAACGCACCTGCGTTCGTTGGAGGGTTAGTTCTGGCCTACGTGCCATGCAATCCCGGCTACAGCTTTGTATTGGTCGAACCGACCAAGCCTTATATTGCCCAACCCATCTTTAAGCGGGACGTCTCCCGGACAGGCCAGCGCGTCGAAGCCATTGAGGTGTGTCGCTACGTTAACAAGGCTCTCGGCGTTGAGTCTGAACTGGCTCTGACTATCCAAGATCAGATCGATGGCAATCCGCCAAGGCAATGTCAGGCCAGCCTTAGTGAGACCTGGGATATCAATCTTCAATAGCATTTTCTTGGTACCGGGCTCCGCGGCCCTATTCTGTCTGGTACCAAACAATGACTCCCCTCCTTTCTGTCTGGTACCAAACACAGCATTCCTGTAATCTGTTTGGTACCAAACAATACATCTTCCTTCTTTATATACAGGCGCCGGGTAGATATACGCCGGCTCTACGGGTGTACACACCAGAGAGGTGCCCATGAGTAATGATCCAACGCAAGAGTTTTACGATCGGCTGACCGAGGCGGCGGCCCACTTCAACGAAAAGCTTTTTGAGGGAGATCTCCCTCCGATGATTATTACGGTCCAGCGCGGACTGCGAACTCGCGGTCAGTTTTCCCCCGAACGCTGGGCACGCAAGGATGGGTCAAAGGCCCACGAGCTGGCGATCAATCCAGCGCACCTGGCGTCGAATACGCTTCTCGAACTGTTTCAAACAATCGTGCGTGAACAGGCCCACTGCTGGCAGCATTGCTTTGGCACCCCAAGTCGCCGCGGCTATGGGAACCAAGAATATAGAGACAAGATGCGCGAGATCGGCCTGCAGACCAGCTCCACGGGAAAGCCAGGCGGAAAGGATATCGGTCAAGGGCTGCTTGATTACCCTATTATCGGGGGGCGCTTTTTGTCGGCCGCTGCGGAGCTGCTGGAAAAGCAGTGGAATATCCCCTGGGTGGATCGGGAGTGTCGAGAATCCGCCGTTGAAAGTATTGCGCACTGGGCTAACCCGGCGGCTACGCCCGTCGCGGCGGCATCCGTAGCGACGAAAGCTGAGAACGAGCCCAGCTACGCATTAACCGGTGATCAACCAAAAGACCCCAACGGCGATATCGTTGTGGACTTTAGAGATGACGGCCCAGAGGATAACGATGAGCCCGTCGGGAATAGCCCGTTTTCAGAATCGCTGTCCGATACTGACAGCGAAGCAGATCCCCTGCAGTTCCTGGCGAAAAGCATGCCCGACACCGACATCAACGTGATCGCCTCTCTCACCGGCGGCCGAGTTGCGGACATGCTCTCCAAGGAAGCTGAGATTAACGTTAAGGCGCCGGCGACGAAGACCACCCGGCCATCGAAGGTGAAATACAGTTGCGAGTGTGCGAAGGTTTGGGGGAAGCCCGGGCTGTCCCTGCGCTGCAATAATTGTATGAGCGATTTCGTTCAAGACACCGCACAAAAAGGTGAGTCCAATGGTTCATCAAACTCCTCCCCGGAGCCTGATGCCAATGCTGAATCGACCAAGGCGCAAGTGTTCACGGCATCGACGTACAACCGCGAGGGTGAAGCTGTTTCTCTCGAACAGGCGCTTGCAGAGGAAAAGGAAAGTGACGACTTTGACAACGAAGATGATGAAGATGCGTTCAAAGCATGAACCAGCATAGCCTTCGAAACCCAAAAGTGCGCTCGGGCAAACGGAACATCTCGGATATCGTTCGCCAAACCGAAAGAGCAGAAGAACGACTGCTGAACGACCCGCCCCCAGCCGTCTGGTCTATACCTGATCTTCTGGACGCCATTGAGCGGCGCATGAACGACCGCAGTCGCAGCGAGCTTGCCGCCGAACTCGGGCTTCCTGACTATGAAGTGCGGCACTTGGTCCGTCTGGTGCGTCGGCTCCACCCCGAAGTGAGAGCAAAACTTGAGTTGCAGGACCTGTCTTTTGGTCATGCTCGGACGCTGGCGCGACTCAACGCTGACGATCAACCAGAGATGATGGCCAACCTATTTCGGTTCAGCTGGTCCGTCCGCCAGCTCGAAGCTCAAGTCCGATCCACGATTACTGGGGACCCGTTGAAAGAGGAGCCTGACGCTGCCGACTTTCACCGGTTCGCCGAGGCTATTAGTCAGCGTATCGGACACCCGGTTAAGATCACCCCTGAACCTGGTAGCGGCAAAGGCGGGACACTAACGCTGCGCTACGCGGATCTCGATGACCTCGATGCACTTCTCGCAAATGCCTTTCACTTGTCGACTGACGATTTACTCGACGATTAGCTCTGCCGAGCCGCGATAGACCGCATCTAGTGGCGAGCCACACGCTTTTTATTCATCCCTCAATGAACCCAGGGTATATCGGGTTGTTCAACCCTTTACACCACACATAATTTATTGTGCTGTCGTCTGCACACTGAAAATGTGCTGTCAGATCGCTAACACCACACATAATTTATTGGGTTTTGTCTAAATATCACTCAGCCTTGGAGCACAAGGCTCGAAAATCTCCCTTAAGGGCCTGTGACAATGGCTGCTCTGCACAAAGTTCGGGTTATTTTTGTGTGGCTTCAATACTTTAAGTGCGGTTGTCGATACTTTTGATGTGGTGGACGATAAAAATGACGTGATAACCAATAATTTTGGCGTGGTAACCAATAATTTTTGTGCGGTTACCGATAATTTCAGTGTGCTATTCCCTTATTTCACAAGCTAAATCATAGGGTTACGAAGGGGGGAAACAGGTAAAACAAGTTAAACAAGATAAACAAGGGGAACAAGTCCAAAACCCTGTTAAGTTAAGAAAGGTTCGTATTCAGACACCAAGCGAGCCTACTCAAGACTATTGGGATTTGATTACCTTCAGTTGAGCCTGTAAATAAAACTGTGTAAACCGCCTATCATAGAACCCTGACAGGGTAAGGATAGGCAAGATGAACAAGAAAGACCTGGAAGCCTTCGCACGCGAAGCAGCCAAATCCCTTAAGACCGAGAAGGATCTCAACGAGT